>NZ_LIFT01000030.1:0-32490 GCF_001297795.1 Citrobacter sp. CtB7.12
GCCGATCCGTATTTACGTTTTGCCGCCCGAAGTACCAGTCGCGCCGCCTCCCTGAATTTCTCATCGGGTGCAATGAATCCGCCCGATTTCATCCGCACCAGCATTACCCCCGTATTTTTCGCCAGTTCTTCGGCCTTCTTGGTGGAAATACCGAACTGCGCCGCCAGCGTAGTTACCGGGGTCATACCGGGGGGGATCTCTCCTCCCTGGCTATCAGTAAGTGATTTGATCTGCGCCTCAAGGTGCAAGACCTTCTCCACCAGCACATCAACGCGACTAGTCAGTTCGTTAAATTTGACGTTGCTGATCATGCCTTGCCTCCTTTGTTACGCTGGGTACGTACATAATCCGCAGAATCACTACTCTGATTAAGCGCTTGGGCCATTCTTGGGAGGTGACGCAATACATGGCTTACAAGAACCAGGTCACGCCGGGCATCTTCATCTGCATAATCTTCTGCATTAGTTGCGTCTAGCGCCAGATTGCCAATCAGGGTGAGCGCACTACTGATGGCAAATGCGCCAGCAGCATATAAGTCGCTGGATTCAGCCAAATCCTGATCAGTGAAGTTTTTAAAATCAGGAGTGCTCTTAACAAGCTGATGATAGATATCACGCATGGCTCACCACCGTAGGGAGTTGAATTTCACTCCCCATCATTGACCAGATAGTTGCGCGTTCTGAATCGCTCCAGGTGGACCATGTGAATGAGAAAGGACTTTCTGTTCTAATTTTTGCGGCAAAAGTTAGATGCCATTCAGGAAAGGTAGCTCGAGCGGCCTCCTCCGAATCAGCATCACATCTTAAAACTACAGGAGAGCATTCGGGCCGTAGCTCAGGGGTCGCTAAGAACAACCATGTAAATTTGGGGTGAGTTTGGGTATGCTGTGTTCCAGCCATAGTCGTTACTCCAGTTAACGGTTTGGTTAGAGGCCCGGTTGGTGTTAGCGCACCGCCGGGCTTCGATAATTTCATGGTTGCACAATGTTAATTCGGTACGTACCATGTGATTTCTAGCCTAACCCAGTGGTACGTACCGATGCAAGACAAAAATACAAAAGCAGCTTTTGAACGTTCCGGCAGCACCAAGAAAAATATTCGTTTCGAGGACGATTTGCTTGAACAGATCAATGCAGCTGCTGGAACAGGAAACTTTAGTTCTTGGGTTAAAGAGGCATGCAGGGAAAAGTTACAACGATTAAAGAGCACAAGGAAATGATAATTTAAAGTAAACCGCTATCATACGATAGCGGTTTCTATTAGTGAATTGGCGGGATGAATATCTGTATCTCTTTCTCCCACAGGCCGTGTCCCTTAACATCCAAAGAAACGAAGATAGGAATTCTATTTTTTTCACTTATCTCGCCAAGTATTTTTACATCATAGACTTTTTGTATGCATTTTAAAGGAGTCTTCATTCCTTCATCATCAATAATAATTGATGCAGCCTTAATAATTTCCAGTTTGAAAATTTTATTTAGCCACAACGTGTTTTTATATAGGTGATAATACTCACCTAATCTAACGCCAAGCTTGGGATGTCTTTGAATTTCGCCCTTACTTGTTGACAAATAGACGTATAACAATTGTGGTAGTCTTTCCAGACCACCAATCATTTTAAGATTGCCATTAAAAATCCCTAAATCACCAGTTTCATCAAGGGCAATATCGAGACCAATTTTATCAACTGATATACGCTCTGTTCTCAATGAAATAGCACATTTCAAGAACAAGTGCCCATCTTCAAAAAAAACAACAGGCGGTTGAACTAAATTTCGACCATCACTAAAAGACTCACAAATTATTATTTTTTCATCTAAAGGTAAGTCAGAGAAGTCGCTTATAAAATCCAATAATTCAAATTTATCTCCCCTTATATATTCTTTTACCTCAATAGTCCAACAGTCAACATTAAACTCTTTAAAATCCCCTATAACTATCAAATTATTCCCAATCATAAAAAGGTCATTTGACATATCATTGATAGGCAATTTATATAATTGACTTTGAACCTTTTCCTCATGTTTTCTCTTCATATCCCTTAGGAGTTCAGGGGTGAATTTTTTCTCATCTCTGTCAATTAACGTAGCATGTGATTGACACAACCAGATCCCATTTTTAATATCGGATCGTTCTTCGCTTGACATATTTAAATCGTATCGTTTTCCACCAGGTGCCGCTGCGCAAATATGTGCAGCAACACCAATGCTAGTTACCGCCGATGATGACTCGTCACTTGGTCCACAAGTAATAGCTTCACAGTCAGGGTAGGAGCAGCGAAAGTTAGCTCTTGCTGCCAATGCACTTTTGGTTTTTGTAGAAAAGTCGTCGCGTCCTTCTTTGTTACTCATTATTCACCTTTATGGTTTTGTGATTTATAAAGGCCACTCCCCCTTAATCCATGCCTGAATCTCAGAGAGTCTATAAGCCACCGCCGTAGATCCGATTTTGATTCGCTTGGGGAACTTACCCTCCTTTTCAAGCTTCCAGCGAGTGCTGTTCGCCAATGTGGTTAGCTCCCGACACTCTTTCTCACGGATCATGCGATCGATGCTAGGAATGTACTCCAGACCATTTTTATCAACAACTGCCATTTTTTTCATGTTAACCAGCCTTTTGTTTGAGGATTGTCACTTTTGTTTCTGCACCTGAGATGCTGTTCAGGTATGTTGTCCAGAGATCCAGAGCATCAAGTTTTTTAGCCATGAACTTACTTCGATTGTAAACACCTGCCACACCTGGTAGCGCATGGCCTAACAACTGTTCTACAACATGAAATTCCACACCGAGATCGCTCAGATGGGTTGAAAGCGTTCTCCTGAGGTCATGAAGTGACCATTGTTTTTCATGGCCCAGACGTTTACCGATTTTACCGCCAATTTTGCTCACACTTTCCCTGATGCGCAGGCTACCTAATACATAGCCACTACGGTTAGTTTCTTCGTGAACGTCCGTTATCCATTGCCGCAGTACTTCAGGAACTGGCCTGACAATTTCCACACCAGTTTTGGAATGCTCTTTTGGTACAGTCCAAACCCAGCTATCGCGATCCCACTCTTTCCATTCTGATAACCGGGCTTCACTCATACGGCATCCGAAAACCGTACACAGTACAAACATTTTCCTGGTGTATTCGGACATCAACTTGATATCAGGCTCAACAAAGATGAATTTCCAGAGCTGCCCTATCTCCGACTCACTTAGGACCCGATCCCTCTTACCTGCAATTTTTCCGACATCACTCATTCGCAAGTCCTTTAGTGCATCACATGTCGCGTACTGGCGAACCCGGCAAAAACGAAGAGCTAATTTTGTGTCTGAAAAAACATACGCAGCCATGACTGGTGCATTACGTTTAATCCGGTCAAAACAATCCAGCCATTCATAGAGGTGAGTGTCGTTTACAGGTAAGTGGCCAATATAGGGAAAGATATGCTTACGAAAGCGTCCCAGCGTCACTGCATGGGTTTTACGACGAACCTTGCAAAAATTTTCGTACCAGTAATTAAGTGCATCCTCCACAGTGACCGGCTTTAATCGTTCTTCAGACTGAATCTTTATCTGGATACGAGGATCGCGTTTGTTTGCCAGCCATGCCCGACACTCGTCCCGCTTTTCCCTAGCTTGTTTTAACGACATATCAGGATATTTACCAAGCGTTAACCAGACAGGAGCCGTCAGACCACCAGCTAACCTGTAGAAGAAAACAAAACTCACGGCCCCCTTCTTACTCACACGAACGGAAAGCCCCTTCCCATCCGCAACAGTGATCTGCTTTTCTCTGTGTTTACCCAGATAACCTTTAAGCGTTTTGTCGCTCAGTTTGTTCTCGCTCGCCATTTTAGCCCCCAAAAAGCAATACAAGTTGCAATACAGAGGTGATTGCAACGCACAGATAACGAGGAAAATCCAGTGAAAGCGCCAGAAAAACTTATTCTTTATAATCAAAAGATTAAGTGTAAAAACCAGCAACTGCACGATAGCCTCAGAAAGCTATGCTAAGTGCTTCGGTTTCACATAACCCGGCGTGAATTCGGAAGTGTTACCGCCGCGTGAGCGGATCACATTGCCGGAGACAATCGGCGACACATACAGCGCCATATTCACCAGGCCGGGGATCTGAGAAAGGTAAACTTTTTCGGTGGAAAACGGATAGCTTTCACGAAAGAAGATACGCAGAAACAGCGGATCGAATTTGAATTTTTTCTCGGTAACCGCCAGCAACTGGGCAGTGGTATACATAGACATAGTTTTTTCCCGTAGAAAAAAGGCCGCTCATGCGGCCTTTATGGATGGAGATAACTGGCTGGTTAAGGGGTCACACAATACTGATGGAGGTACCGGCGAAGGCGTTGCGTCTGACGTTATCGGTTGCCGCAGCAGCAGGCCACAACACATCTTCAATCCGGAAAGAGCCCGTTTTAAAGAACGTCAGTTGATCACTGTTCTGATCGGCGTCAATCGCGAGAATGCCTGTCGCTGTGCCAGCGGCAGCACCGTCCCAGACAACCAGCTTTCCGGCAGCGGGATCAAGCATCAGCGGCGTCATCGCCGGAACACTGTCCGTTAAGGCACCGGGTGCGGATGCGGTATGTGCCGGGTCACTGTTACCCAGCGGCTGATAATGCTTAAATTCTTCGTTTGGCATTGGAACCTCTTATACAGGTGTGTTCATCAGGTCATCGGTATCAGATGCCTGGCTGGCGGCACTGACAGCACCAGGCGCGGTGTCCATCAGGCGATCAAGTGCGGTATCCGTTCTGACCTGCGCGCTCGCTGGCGCTGCGGCGAGGATCAGTTGCGCATTTTCAACCGTCATACCCGGTGTTGCCGCGAGCACCCGCGCCTGCGATTCGCGGCCCTTCGCCTCTTCACAGTTCAGGATCCCCATGATTCGGCTGTTTTCGGCATTTACCGCCGCTGAAACCTGCGCGCTGATATCGGCTGATGCAGTATTTACCGTCGCGACAGGCGTCGCAGCGTCGACAGTGACTCCGGCTGACGCGTCCGCTACAGGCTGAGTTGTTTCAGCGGATGCAGTGTTAGTTTTCATATTTCCTCCGAGGGTTATTTTCTTTCGTTTATCAAGTGCATCGCGCATCGCACTGAGCGCGTCGGTGTTATTGACGAGTTCGTTTGCGATTCCGTTCTCTATGGATTCCTGTCCGGTGAAAACCGCCGCTTCGGTATCCAGTACCGCCTGAACGGTCAGGCCGGTGTACCCGGCCACCTTCTCGGCAAACATCTGTCGGGTGGCATCAATACGTGCCTGAAAATCAGCACGCACATCCTTCGGCAACTTTTCGTAAGGGTTTCCGTCGACCTTGTGATCGCCGCTGTAGATGAGCGTGACTTCGACGCCGCTGGTCTTGAGTGCAGCACCGTAGTTGCTGTGCGCCATCATGACGCCGATCGAACCGGTTCTGGCGGTCTGGGTAACAAGACGACGAGATGCCGCGCTGGCGATAAGCTGCCCGGCGCTACAGTTCATGTCGTTCGCCAGCGCCCAGACCGGTTTGATATCCCGCAGACGGGCAATAATGTCAGCGCAGTCAAAAGCACCGGATACCATGCCACCAGGTGTATCCATATCCAGAAGAATGCCGTCCACTCCGGGATCACTGACAGCCTGTTGCAAGCGGGCAATAATGCCGTTGTAACCCGTCATACCTGAATACGGTTGCAGCGAACGGGTTTTACTCACCAGCGTGCCGGAAACCGGCAAAACCGCGATACCGTCGATCACCTGGTAACTGCGTGACGGGCGCGGCCCCATCTCTTCATCGTCACCAAACAGCGCAAGAGGTTCAACAATCTGTTCACCGCTGAGAGTGACGCCGGAAACGGTATCTGTCAGACGGGTGATGCCCAACTGGCCCGCCAGCGCGCAAAAGAAAACCCGCGCATAGGCGGGTTCAAGTAGCAGCGGCTCATTAAAAGCTAGGCTGGCAATATGCGGGAGATTACGCAGCTCGGGCGTCATCTTTCTCCTCCTTAGTGGAATTTTCTAACCCGGACTGGAAGGCAACAGCAGCCCATGAAGGCGGTTTAAGCCCGGCGGCGCGGCGCTCCATCGTTTCGCGAACCTGCTGCGCGAAAATTTCCTGATAATCTTCACCGCGTTTGGCGCACTCTTTTTCATAAGTACTGAGGCCCGCTTCGATCAGCATGACCGCTTCCTGAACCTCTTTCAGTCCGTCAATAGCCATACGCCCGGAACCAATCCAGTCGCAGTTTCCCCAGGCGCTTCGCGCTTCCTGAAAGCTGAACCTCGCCCGGGAAGGCAATGTCACAACCCGACGGATAATTGCCTCCTCCAGCCAGCAGAGAAACATCATGCACGCCTGACGGGACGCCACGAATTTCCGGCGCCCCATAAAAAACGCCCATGATTCATTGGCGCTGGCGCGGGCGGTGGAGTAACTCATCTGGGAGTAATTCCGGGACAGTTGTTCAAACGAAACGCCAAGCCCGGCAGAGATATACCTCAACAGCGACTGTTCGAAGACCGAATAGCCATTATCCGCGTTCGGTGGCGACTGGAGATTCAGGGAATCACCCGGCATAAGGTGCGGTACTTTAGCCCCACCCAGGCGAACCGGCGCCGCAGAGTAGTACGACGCCATTTCCGCCAGCCAGCCCGTGAATTTGTTCTGCTGCTCTTTATTATCAGCGCCGAGAATAAAATCCATCGCGGTCTGGGTATCGAGTTCGCTCTCGATAGTGGCGGCATACATTGCCTTCACGATAGCGCTCTGCAACTGTGTGTTCTGCAACGTATCGAGCATCTTCATTTGCTCCATGACGCTGTAAAACTGGTTGGCGCCGCGGGTCTGACCGTCCTCAAGCGGTTCAAAAATGTGAATAAATGAAGTGCGCCCACCAGCCAGTTCACGCGGGATATACGTCCATTTCTGCGGCATCCAGCCAGGATAACCATCATCGCTGACGTAATACCCCACCGCTGCCCCGGTGTTGTTCACCGCCACACCGGCGCGACAGTTTCGCGTGTCGCCCGTGTTATTCGGGTTACTGATACGCTTCGGACTGACCATTTTGAACTGTGTACGGAAAAGGCGTCCGGGGCTGCTGTCCCACGCGGGCTGCACACACAATTCACCATTAAAGGAGTGCATTGCCACGCCTTCACGGATAATCATCGTGAAAGTGCGTTTGCGCTCCGCATCGATAAAGCAGTTGTCGTCTTCGGCAAACTCTTTCCACGCGGCTTCCACCTCGCGGGAGAAAGCCCGGGCATCCTCTTCAGAAATGCCAAGAAAACGCCAGCTCGGACGGTGGCTCAGGCGAAAGAATGAGCCGACGATATGATCCTGGTGCAGTTGTATCGCATTTGCGGCATAGCCGTTATTCCTGACCAGATCTTCTGCGCGGGCGTTACCGCGCGCAAAATTGGGAAGTAACGCCGCATCAGGGCTTTCGCTCTGTGGTTGCCACCCCCTGAGTTGCCCACCAAATCCATGACCACCGCCGTGATAACCGGCGTATTCCCGTAACGACGTCCTGCCGTCCGGCCCCAAAAGTGCAGGTGTTTTCATACGTAAAATCCTGCCGGCCCCCGGCGACGTTGAGTGATACCGACCTGAACCTCCAGATCAGCTATGTATTTTTTAAGGTCGCTCACCGAAGTCACCGTAAACTCCACCCGGCGACCGTCCTTTTGTACCGTCGCCACCCGCTTTCCCGTCATCAGGTCATGCAGTGCGGCGCGGGCGCTGTCGAGATCGGATTGTGACGCCATTACTCATCTCCAGATAATGCCCTGGCGTAATCTGCCACGGTCTTTTTCGGTTTACGCGCCCCTTCTTCCTCCAGCAGGCTTGCCAGAAGAGAATCAAGGTTCAACTGCCAGCGGGAAATACTGATCCGCAGTGCCGCCAGCGCATACACAAAGCAGTCGAGTGCCTCATTGCGGCGTTTTTTGCTGTCCCAGACTATTTTCTTCCGCCCGTCCACCCATTTCTCAACCTGTTCCTCGGCGGTCAGTTGCTGTGCCTCAGTCAGATCGTAAATATCTGGATTGTTGGGGAAGTGAACGGCCCCCGGCAACGGTTCATCACCTTCGGCTACCAGGGTGAAACGGTTGTAAATCTGCTCTTTTGCGGTATCAGTACCGACTTCAGTCAGATAGACACCGTTCTTGTTGCGCTTGCGCGGCATATTCGCGACGGGCTTACCGTAAACGGATGCCCCTTTTATCGGGATCACGCGGAACAGACCATGCTTTTTCGAGCGGTTGTAGACAATGGTGGGATCAATACCGCCAATATCCCAGCAGATACGGGATATCGACATTTCAACGCCATTCTGTCGGGGATATGTTTTGTTGAGCACCTCATCAACCCTGAGAAGCGTCGCCTCATCATCATGACGGCCCATTATGATCTGCCGGTCAATGAGCCAACTTTCTTCGCCAGGTCCCCATCCCCAGACGCGCATTTCGTATCGGTCAAGCTGGGAGTCGATCCCGGCGGTCAGATAGGCAACCCGATCAGGGACTGAGGCTTCAAAGTGTTCCTTACGCTCAGCCATCACATCCGCGTCAGGCCGTTCACCTATTTTCGGCTCCCACGTTTCACCCAGCGTTGTATTCACGAAGGTTTTGCGCTTTCCGGTATCCCCCTTCGTTTTGATCCAGTCCTTGACGATCTGTACCCAGGTAGTGAACGGGCTGTATGCCGTCCAGATGTGAAACGTCACGCTGTCCGGCGGGTCAATTTCTGCGCCTGTTGACGAAAACCAGGATAAACCGTCCCGCGTCCAGATCCCTGTGGTATCACAGATGTACCTGGCCTCAGTAAAGTCCAGTTCCTGCTGCTTAATCACGCAGGCGTTATGTTCGCAAAGGTAAAAAACACTGGCCGGTTCGCCGGGCGTCCACTTCAGCCCGAATGGCGTTTCTTTATCACCAAACTTGAGATATTGCTCCTCACCGCAGTGCGGGCAGGCAACGTGGAAACGCATGAAGTGTTCTGACTCTTTTGCCGCCCGCTCAATCTGGCATGTTCCTTTCTCTTTGGGCGTGGATCCGCGGATTGATTTGGGCCACACCGATCCCTCAATACGCTTATCACCGAGAAAGGTCGGAGATCCCTCTTTTTCAATATCGTCGTCGAACGCCGCGAGTTCATCGTATCCGGCAATATCCACCGATTTTTCACGGTAGTTTTTTGCCGCCTTTCCGCCCAGGCACCAGAAGCCGCGACCGTTAGAAAAACGCTTCATACTGAGCGTGTTGTCACGGTGCTTTTTGCCGTACCACGGTGCCAGTGAAAGCAGTGAAGGAATATCCCGGATAGTCGGCTCAACATGCGACTTCATGAAGTTTTCAGCGTCGCCGTCGGTAGGAAGCCAGATCAGGGAGTTTCGCTGTTTGTGCTCAATAAAATATGCATAAACCCCGAGCAACATTTTTGAATAGCCAACACGGGCAGATTTAACGACGTTCACCTCGCGGATATAGTCGTTTCCCATCGCATTCATGATCGCGCGCTGAAAAGGCAATGTTTCCCAGCGCCCTTCCTGATAAGCAGATTCTTTCGGGAGATAATAATGGGTGTCTGCCCACTCAACTGCCGTCTGCGGCTCTGGCCTGTACAGAGAATGAAGCCCCGCGCGCGCAGAGTGCTGCAGCCCCTTAACCTGACTGTTCGATATATTCACTCAGCAACCCCGGTATGATTTCATCCAGCGCAGCTGCTTTGTTCATGGCTTTGATGATGTCCTTTTTGAGGAAATCAATATGTCGGTTTTCCAGTTCCGGAAAACGCCGCTGAACCGACAGAGGGATCCCATCGAGAATACTGGCTATTTCACCGGCGATCCGTGACAGCACGAACGTGCAGAATGCAGTCTCCACCACCTCAGCGGTATCTTTGGCATTTTTTAGCTCCTGGGCGTCAGCCTGTGCTCGGGTAAGCCGGTGCCGCTCATATTCAATTGTGCCTGGCTGGAGGTCGGATTCCGAAGCAATGCGAAGATCCTCTACCTCTTTCCGTAATTTCTCATTCTCAATCTCAGCGTCGCGCGCGGAATACCACTCGATAGCGGCGGCTGAGTCATAGAGTACTTCGTTACCTTTTCCACCACCGCGTGCAACCGGCATCCCCTGATCCTGCCAGTTCTGGATCGTGCGCACACTGACACCGAAGATGTCAGAAAGCCGCTTTTTGTTGACCTCCATAGCTCACTCCGTGCGCAAAAACAGAGAACGGAAACGATCTCGGGTTTTTTACCCATTTTTCTGGCTTAACGTTTCCTTTCTTTTGATGGGGTGTTTTCTTTTAAAACAATGGATTAGCGAGAAGAAGAACGGAAACGGCAAAAACCCGAAAATTTTCATAAATAGCGAGAATCTGCGCGGACGCCGCCCCGTAACAGACCAGATCGCCAGAAAGGACCCACAAAAACAAAGCAAACAAAATGTGATGAAGTTCAAGCTGAATCACTTACTCAACTTCAAATGCCGAAATAAAAAAGCATCATCTCTTGAGAAAGATGATGCTTTTATTAGAACTGGCCGTCGATGACGATTAGATTAAATTAATTTTTATGTCATAGCTTTCCAGTCCAGTCATTTTTTCCCGAGCAGTAAACTGGATATCAGCAACTTCTTTACCTGTCTTTTTTTTGAGCTCAGTTATTTTTTTAGTAATGAAATCAGAAATATCCGCTTCAGTTTTTCTTTTTAACTCTTCGATTTTCATCATGCACCTCTTCTGGTCTGTATTGGCATCTATGCCCGGCAGATCCCATGATTCATGTGATAACTTGAACAACCATTGGTATCTATAAACGATAAGTTGGAAAGTTTCAATAATCAAGGGGTTAGTGCATATTGTTTATACTAATTTCGCTCAATAATCAAACAACCATTCACTACTTTAGCCACATTCATAAAGGTATGAACAGTAATCATTTAAAGAGTTTTGATGCTGCTTCAAGAATTTCTTCAGAAGTAACATCCCGGTCTGAGGCAACATAAACAATCTTATGATCTCCGGTTATAGACGGAAAACCTGCAGACATTACTTGTAGATGTGCTTTTTCCCCATTAGGGTACTCGCGCATTATTGTAGTAATACCCTTCATTACTGATACTACTACAGCGGATTCTGAATTAAAAAACACTATCACTTTTTTCATAATTCTCCCGTGTACACCCTGTCAATAAGAACCGCATAAAAAAGGCCCCATAAGGGGCCTGATTTTTATTTTCTGAAATCTAATGGAGACTGACCAGAACGAATGTACATTGCAATATTATCGAATGTAATCATTGTAGTTTTGCAAAAAATACATTTCGCGCCGAAAGGATTGCTATCTGTGACATCAAAAGATGATGTTCTGTACTGAGACCCATGGCAACAAGGGCATCTGAAGTGAATATTATTAGTAATAACAGTTTCCTTAAAGGGCTACGACATTAACTGCCGAGGGACCTTTAGGGCCCTGTTCAACACCAAACTCGACTTCCTGATTCTCATTCAGCGTCTTAAAATCGTTACTTTGGATAGCAGAAAAATGTACAAATACATCCTTACTACCATCTTTTGGAGTGATAAAACCAAACCCTTTTTCAGGATTGAACCATTTAACTAAACCAGTCATTTTGTTAGACATAATCATTACCTTTTTTGAGTAAGCCCTTGGGCAGAATGGTCCGAAAAAAATTATCAGAGAGAAAAAGCCGACAAGGAAATCTCAATAGGAACAAATAATAAAATTATTACAGTGACTGCTTCAGATAAATTTGTAACAAACCAGAGCCCCATTAACGCATGATTAACACTACATAGCAAGATATAGTTTTGTAAGGCAGTAACACTCTGCTACTGCACATGTTTTTATGTTAATTGACGAATTTTATTTTGATTCATCCCTCTGCAATACACTTTTAGTTTGCCTTAAGGATTCATATGTACGTTGACAAGTCACTCCTGCAATGTAGCGTTCGTCAGCGATTGCAGCATAACGTTTAGCTTCTGCTGCAATATCTCCGAGCATGTCGGCGAGCATTCCGGCGTCGGCTCTGGCTGTTTTGCTTCTGACGGCAGCGGCAAGATCTGCGGTGTGCTTTGCGGCGTCCAGGCGGGTGGCAAGTTTTGTTGCTTCGGTGCGCAGCTTGTTAACAGTGGCAGACAGGCCAGCAGCAGTGGCAGCAGCTTTGGCGGCTTGTGCTTGTGCATCTTTTACAGCCTCATCACGGGCAATTATGCGCCCTTGTTCAATCATGCGGGCGGCGGTCTGCGCGTTCACTGTCTGTGACGACTCAGCGCTGTCGCGTTCTGCCCACTTCTTTTCCCAACCCCGATCACTCCAGACATTTCCGGCAATGAATAAGGCGGCCACCAGCAACATCATCACCAGTGGTTTCCAGTATTTCTCCAGGATGCCCATCATGACAGGAACACATCACGCTCAGCCTTGCGGCGATTCGTGAGCCCCGGCATAACTTTTCCACCAGCTTTATTCCAGCGCAGAAACTCATCTGCAGCGCCTTTGATATCGCCAGCGTTCAATTTCTTCAACAGTGTGGATGTTGATAGCGCACTCGAGCCAACGTTGTAAGCGAACGATACCAGCGCATCAAACTGGCCTTGTGTCAGTTTCACTCTGACCAGTTTCAGCACATCGTTTTCATAACTCACCAGCCCCGTTTTCAGCAGCCGATCAGCAGTGGTCTGGTCGATAGTCATTCCAGGCTTTACTGGCTTGCCATCTACCGGGTAGGTCCAGCCGTAGCCAATCGTCCACGGTGCGCCGCCTGTTCCCGGATCTGGATAGGCGGACAGCCGGCAACCTTCGAATTTTTTTATCAGCGCAATGCCGTCAGGACTGGTTTGCATCGTCAACTCCCGCCTTTTTGGCTGCGAATTTTTTAATCAGGTTGCCGATCGAATCGGTGCCGATGTATCCAATAAAGACGCTGGCAATGTATGCGAGGTTGCTACTCAATCCGGAGAAGTCGAGCAGGTCACGAATAAACCAGGCGATCATCGCGCACATCAGCGCATCAATTAGCGTCTTCATCTTGGCGCCACCGTTATAGCGACCACGCAGGTACGCCATAATAAAAGCCAGCATTGCACCAATACCCTGCTCCTTAGCGGCAAGTAGTGCAGCGATGAAATCTTGTTTGTATGGCATTTTCATAGGCCTCACCTCCGATAGTTCGGATGGCGCTTTGTGGTTTGGAATAAATCAGGCTATCGGGCTCTTATGCAGAAGAGAGGGATTGAAGTGATACCCGAAATCTGAAATAAAAAAACCTCACCAAGGTGAGGTTTAGTGTTTCATTTGCAAAACTGAAAACTTTATACTTTAAAAATAATCTTGAACATTTTTACACCCCATCTTTTGGTGTGTAATTCCGCTGTTCTCTCTCAATCTCTTCTTCGATTTGCGATACTGTTTTACGAGAGCGCACTCCGATTCGAGCTTGTGCAGTAGGCTCTGCTGTAAAGTGTTTTTCAAAATCCAGTTTAACCCGATTTGCTTCAGCACACATACGGATATATCCGCGGAGCATATTTTCTTTAAATGTATACCACCCTCTACGTTTTCCATCAAAAGCAGGTACAACAACTTCCCCAAAATCTGTGGATTTAAAATTCCTTAATATTCTAGAAAAAGCGTCATCCCCCAAAAGCGGAATCTCTTCCTTTTTTCTCCATGACACTTGGTCTATCACACTGCAATAGGATGCTTTTACATCCCAAATAGTTCTTTGCAAGTCTCTTGAGTCCGCAACCGCCCATAAAATATAAGAATAATGGCGATCACGGGCTAATGTAGCTTTTTCGTACGGCCCTCTAAGCGATTGCGCTACTGACGTTACAGCTTCATTCAGACCATCTAGATACAGACTATTAGTAATGGTCTTTAAATCTCTCTCGTAGGCCAAAACAAGCATCTTTTCACAAATGAGATGCACATAATGGGGATAACCATCACTAATGCCGGCAATACGAATCCTTAAATCTTCAGGCACAACTAGACCAAACTCACTAAATGCCCTGTCTATAATTGCAAAGCAACCGGAATAATGTAGAGGATCAAGCTTAAGTTCATGTATTTGCCGTGAACTTGAAGCATGCCCCATAAGTAACTCATCATATGATTCTGCAATGCCAGTGAAGATAAATTTTACATTAGACCGCTTATCCCCTAGTTGCTTCAATAAGGTTCCAAATTTCTCCCTTTCTTTAGCATTTTCAATTCGATCAAACTCATCAATTATTATAAAAGGTTTATCTGAATGAATTTTTTGCAGATACTCCAGAGCAAATACAGCTGATGATGTATCAACTATTTTTATTTCTTGAGGAGCCGATGTCCCTTTCTTGTCAAATTTTATTCCTGTTCCGCCGACTCCGAGACTAACAGACACACTCCACTCACTTTTATACGCACCAGTAGCACCAGCTTCACGTAGCGCATCTGCTACTATGGATTCCATAGTCGTGCTTTCATCACAGCTTAAAAGAATAGGATCAGTCTGTTCTTGAAGATCAAAAGCAATGGAATGAGCAAGGGATGATTTACCTACACCTCTGTGACCAAAAATGAAACTATGTCTTCCCGGGGCATAGAGAGCCTGTTTCATAGCTTCGTACTGACGATCTCTACCAAACAAAAATTCAGAAGCATCAATTGGCTGCGATGGTCGAACGACCTGATACAACCGAGTATAGAAATCGTCATTACTCAAAGCTGAAAACGACATATTTTATCCCCCTAATTTTTTTAACTCATTATGAGTCATGAACAAGAGGGATGAAAGCATCTGCTGTTGATGAAAACTCAGTTTCCTAGGGACACCACGCAGAAGAGCCAAAAGATTGACATTCGACGATATGACAGGGGTACTGATGCAATGCACCTCGCGAATACCCCTGTCGTATCGCCGGAAAGCAAAAGCCCCGACTGGCGGGGCTCTCGTCATAATCAAATTGTCGCTTCTCATCGCTGCCATCGTGGCGCAGCTCTGCCAAGCATGAATGGATTATCTAACTTTCTGGGTAGAATTCAATGAACATAACTAAAAATAGCACTAAAAGACAAAAACGCTTTCTAATCATCCAGAAGCTTCCGGGCTGACAGATAAACCTTCGCTCTGAAAATCTGCAGACACCATTTAACACGCTCCCTCGCCTTTTCAGGGGTTAACCACGGCGCAATTATCCGCAACTCTCTTGTAATATCAGATATTTTTTTTCGCGTGGTGTAATACTGAAGACCGACGACATATACCGGATCATTGACATCAAGCGCCATCAACACGGATTGCTCTACAAAATCAATATCATCATTATGCAGAGCTTCATCGATTACGCTGGTGGCTGGCTGTGGCCACAGAATGGTATGAGCGCGATTCAGTGCCTGCTGCCCCTTCAATCCCTCACTGCGAGCCTGGTTCAGCGCAGCCGTAAAACGCTCCAGCGCTTTATCCGACCAACGTCCTCCCCTCAGTACATTCCAGCATTCATGTCCCCTGGGCATTCGTGGGGCAGTTCCCCCGCTTACACCTTCTCCCCATATCGTTAACAGTGATTTAATCCATGCCGACTGAATCCCCGTAAGGAGAGTACATTTCCCCAGCCAGCTTTTGCGTGGCGCTATCGCTGCCTTTTCAAGAGCTGCGCGGTGTGAACGTTTTTGACGTGGCGTCATGGTTTTTTCTCCTTTATGCCAGCACGCCAAGCGCGAACGCCCGGTCCAGCACATTTTTCAACATTTCAAGCTGAGAACCGTATTTACGTTCAAACTTGACCGGGTCGTTATGCAGTTCTGTGTGATGTTTGCGGCACAGCGGAAGTGTAAAACTGTCATGGGCTTTTGTTCCCATTCCTCCCTGCCCGTGCCCGATAAGATGATGGGGATCGTCTGATGGCATTCCGCAGCATTCGCACGGCTGGGTTTTCACCCACCGGAGATATTCAGGCTTTACCCAGCGAATACGCTTTGGCCGTTTCATTTGGGTTTGCGGAGATTCCGGATCAACGTTCAGCCTCACAACAGGATTTGTCGCCGGCATTACTGGAATAAAGTCACCCGGCATCAATTCCAGTCGTTTTTCCAGAATGCTGGTGGCAGGAACCGAGGGGACGATGTCGCTATCTTTATAAACTGACCGCAACGGTTCGTTCGGCAGTGCCAGAGCGCGGCTGGCAACCCCTTCCGGTATCGCAGCAGCGACGCCGGAATACACTGCCCACCAGCACAGTTCTGCAAGTGAAAGCTCTCTGTCTTTCCCACACCTTAGTGCCGCTAATACGTTATCAATGACCCACTCGATCAGGTTCTTGCATGCCAGTGCCGAAAGTTGCTCCGTCGTCTGCTCCCGCAACTGGTTATCACAATGCCAGCAGACACGTATTGCCCCTGGCTCATGTCGCATATTGACCAACTCTCTATGGTGATATTCTGAATGTATCCACTGACAATGACTCACCCGGCGGCGTAACCATTCCTCCAGCGCCGTAATTCCTCCAGCAGCGCGGATCACACGTTCATCAGTAAAAAAAGGCACCAGACTGCCATCTTCCGCCAGCGGCTGGCTGGCATCAGGGATTTTCCCAGACGGCCAGCGTGTCATATACTCTGGAGGCTTTTCTATCAGCACCCGACCATGATGAAACATACCGAGTAACTCACTGCCCGGTTTCAGCATTATCAGCCCCATTTCGCGAACAATTACGGGTTTGAGCAGTGCGCGCATTCAATAATCTCCCGGATGACTATTTGCCCCTTTTCTCCCCATACTTTTGTGACGCGCCCATCCCACACGCGGCTATCGTCATCAAATATCGCGTCGAGTAACGCCTTTTCGAGATTGTCCTTGTCTGGTTTCTCCTGGTGCGGTTTCCCGCACATTTCGGCGCGGCGCTTCTTGCTCCAACTGGCGGGCATGGGAAGTATGAATTTGACGTGATAACCTGACTCAGGTAGTGAGACATGGTTCAGCCTGACTTCATCGCAGAACGCACGATAGCGAAGCACTGGCGGACGCTTCTGCCACTTATCCCGCTGAGTCATTCTGGGTTCACCGAGTGGTGTAATGTCGTAGACGTGCACAATCACCCCCACATCCGCGAACGATACGTTTTTTTAGTGTGAGCCGGGCCGGAGTTTTCAGTCAGTAATGCACTGACAATCCAAAAACACGGATCAGAGTCGAGGCTTCTCTCTGTTTTAATGCCCTTTGCCCGGTAACGTGCCACCAGCTCGTCGGCCTGCTCAGTGGTCAGCCCGTAATGAGTGAACCAGCTCCGTTTCATGCCACCTCCCTAACAGGGGGCAACAGAAATACGCTGGCGCTGGGTAACGTCAGTGAGGATTGTATTTTGAAGTGGTTTTGCGCCATCGTTTTCTCCGTGGCGCAGCAGGTATAGGTTGTTCAGGCCTATGAAGGAAGTGTATCAGATTTCCGGGAAACGCGATAACCAGCTTTTTCCAGCATTTCAGTAAACAAGGTTGGCGTTCCTATAATTTCATCCTCCTGAAGCGGCATAAACGACACAACACCGCCGCGCCGGTACATCAGGGCGCGTTCGCATTCAGGAAATGAATGAAGTCTCGCAACAATAACTCCATCATGACATCTAATCACTGCATAGCCTTTTTTTGGTAATTCTTCTTTTTTTGTCACCTTTCGACCCCTCCAGATAAACAGGGTAATAACGCTTCTGACATTAATAGAACCAGTCGTCAGCGCTTTCCCATGTCTCCTGCAGGATGCTTTCGATGTTTTTTTTATCGTCTTTATTTCCACCGAAAACGCTCAGGCTGTCTAAACCAGTACGACGAATTACCAGACTGCAATTTTCGTACTGATTGTTAAGGCGCTTGAGTAACTCTTTCTCCAGTACTGACAGAGCTCCCTTTGGAAATTCTTTAGTGCGATCAATGGTTAATTCAACTTTCACAATAGCCTCCATTGCATATACTGTACTTTTATACAGTATACCTATGAGAGAAAATGATCAACGGTTTAAGAGCACAAATTGTTAATAACATGTCAGGAAGTAAAACTACAACCCTCCGTAGCGGGTTGTAATGCATGGTGTTTTTAGGCAGCAATTTCTTTCGTCTGGCAAAGCTCGGGTAATTTGGCGCGCACCAGTGCCTGATTTTTCAAGGTCATCTACAAGATAACTAGCAAGCAAAAAATAGAATAATGCTTGCTGAAAAATTGTTCTCAAACGATAATTACTTCATCAATTATCCAAGGAGTCCATTATGTCCATTGAAGACGAATCCCCACAATCGAAGGGTGGAAAAGCTCGTGCAGAAAAAATGACTGCAGATGAACGTAAAGAAGTTGCCCAGTTTGCGGCCAACAAGCGCTGGCAAAGGATCAAAACTAACCTTCCATCTACCCAGCTTGAAGGTGTTCTAAAAATCAATGATACTGAACTGGAGGTAGCTGTACTCAACAATGGGAAGCGAATAATATCTCAATCATCCGTTTTTAAAGCATTAGGGCGGCCAAGTCGAGGCGTGAGAGCCACGCTTGATGGTGAGATCATACTACCTGCGTTTATGGATGCCGCTAACCTTGTTCCATATATTAATCAAGATCTTATGGAGGTGATCAAACGAGAGCGATATTTAGACAATTCAGGATCTGAACTTGAGGGTTATGATGCTTCAATACTTCCTCTGGTATGCGATGTTTACTTAAAAGCCAGACAGGATGGTGCGCTTAAAGCAAACCAGATGGATACAGCTCAAAAAGCAGAAATCCTAGTCCGTTCACTTGCAAAAGTTGGTATTATCGCCCTAGTTGATGAGGCGACAGGCTATCAAGAAATTCGCCCCAAAGATGCTTTACAGGCCTATTTAGACAAAATAATCAGTAAGGAACTTTCTGCCTGGGCTAAAAAATTTCCTGATGAGTTTTACGAAAATATATACAAGCTGAAAAATTGGCCTTGGGCTGGTATGAGCAAGAATCGGTTTAGCGTAGTTGCCCATTACACCAGGGATCTTGTGTATGAGCGTCTCGGCGACTCTATTCTTCAGGAGCTTGAGAAAAAAACACCAAGGCAAATGAATGGCCAGCGAAAAAACAAAATGCATCAATGGCTTACTGATGATGTCGGCAACCCTATGCTATCCCAGCACTTGCATTCTTTAATTATGGTTCAGCGATTAGCCATTGCCAATGGGTATGGATGGAACAGGTTTATTAAAATGGTTGATCAAGTCATGCCACGCAAGGGCGGGACTTTTGAGCTTGAACTTAACGATACTTCACTTGATTAATTCTTCCAATATTAACGCCCAAACTGTCATACACATTGGGCGTTAATGTACCCCTTAATAATCTTAACATTTATTTGATTAAGCATGATTTCAGATCTGATTAAAGAATGTTTCTTCCATCTGCACAGAATATGTTCTTTGTCACCGGTATTTTCTCCTACCACATCTGGTTGATATGGTGTTGCAGGCGCTACAGGTGGTGATACAAGAGATCACCGGCGTTCTCAACCTGAGAAAAACCATCTATTCCCCAGCCATTCAAACTGTTTCCCAACCACTACCATTTCGACCTTATGTCGCCTTCCTGCTGACACACAATTCAGGTAATAAATAACCCGCACAAGGCGGGATCGTAAAAGTAACTTGAAATTATTTATAAGTAAAACTATACCTCATTAATTTCATATATTCTTCGTTTGTTTTTTTACATTCACCTTTGTCTTTTAACGCCTTTACGAAGCAGCTTGCTTCTGAATATCCGATACTTGTAGCATTAAGCAGCATAATCTTAATAGACTTCTCACAAAGCTCTTGTGCTTCATGGTTTGCCGGATTGAAACATGTAGATTCAGTCATTCGTTTAAAATCTATTACATCAGAGTTGCTGTCCGCAAAAACAGAACAAGTGACTACCAAAAGTAACGGACTCAAAAATTTCATTTATTCTCTTCCTTTTTATAAACAGGGTTATTCGCTTTTAGTAACTCAAAGCTGTTCCCTCGATAGTATCTGACTCATTACATAGAATACACGCGCAGGTGTTCTGGTTGCTCTCTCGCTACCTGCTCGGCGATAACCAGTATGTTCAGGCGCTAGCGGCGAGGTCGGCACTAACCTTGTCGCGTTATTCTTGCGGTAGCTTTGCAATGTTCCCAGTCGTCATACATCTCCTTTCTTCCTTCTGCGTGGGACGGAGTATGCAGTTTTGGCGAATGAGTTTTTCACAACAAACCCCGGCTGGACATAGCGTGCAAATATTTCCATATTCCCTTGGATTGCACTCCCAGGAATGGACTTTCTTTCGATATCGACCTTCCAACGTTTAAGCAGCACCTTAGCCTGTTTTTCTGTTAGTGGGATATTCCGTTCCTTTGCAACAGCTATTAGCTGCTTCACCGTTGGAAGCTTTAAATGGTCTGGGTTTGTCATTTCGAATTTGCAAGAACCAACTGTTGAGAGCCATGATTATATCATAGCCCTCTTACCATGTTTTAGTACTTGGCTAGCGTCAACTTAACTGCTGGATCTCATCGGTTTATCCTGCTGAGGCGCTTTCCTTCTTACCGATTCCAGCAGCGACTGTGCTGATTGGCTTGATACTTTCCAGGAGCAACCGGCGGCGCATGTTTGGCGCGCCCCAGCGGTAACCAGTCTTTTTGTCGTAGGATTCACAACGCCCGACAACCCAGGAATTTTCAGTGGAATGCAGCTTCAGCCGTTTTTTCCCGTCGCGCGTTATGACGATCCCTGTGTGCGTTTTGATAGTTTTCACGCTTACGCCCTCCCGCCTAACCGTTTCAAACCGTGATTCTGCTTGCTCACTTCGCGCGCCGCATCCCGCAATTTGTACAGGCGCTCAAGCTTAGCTTTAGTCCGGCGGATCTCGTTTGAAATGAAACGAACATTAGGGATAAGCAGATCATCCGGGCACGCTCCTAGTGATGCCGGTTCTGCCAGATCATCGGCATTGTATTTTTGCTCCGTTTTGGCAGTTAATTCCGGCGCGGAAATGTGAACGGCTTCCGGCGTTGTCAGTACACGGGACCATGTAACGCCCTTCCCTGAACCGTTTTTCACAACCAACCCGCGGTCAGCGTAAGAACGCAACACAGTTCCTAGCCCGCGGGGATTACGGTTCAAGAGGTCTGCAAGATCTGACGTGTTCATCGAACCTTTTTCGGTAAGCAGCTCGATAACCATTTGCGGAGTGACGGGGGCCGGTTCAGCTCCCCGGACAACTTCAGCGTTTTTGCGCAGTGGTGTTGTTTTTTTCGGGGTAACGGCTGGTGCCGTAATAACTTTCGGAACTGGTGCATCGTTGCTGGCAATATCCCAGTAGCCGTTGATGAAAGTCACAGCACCCAGATCTTCATGCTCACGTAGAACGGCTAGCGCTTCAGCTGGCTCAATTTTCATTCGTGCAGCGATCTCACGCGCGGTCGCTTTTCCCATCACTTTTAAAACATCAATAATTTGTTTGGTCATTGGTCAAAACTCGTTTTAGTTGATTAAACCTGCCGCTTTACGGCGTTTGTACTCGTCCATCAGTACCTGTGCAGGTGTTGGCCCTGCCGGATGATGTGGCGCAGCCAGTTGGCGGCGAATCGGCGGAACTGACATGCCGTTTTTGACGTGCTTCGTCCACTTAGTGAGTAATTTTTCAGCCAGTTTTTTTAATTCCCCCTCTGTCATCTGCCGTTCAACACCAGTTCTGCGCATTTCAATGCAAACGTGATACAGCACTGGTTGTGGCCACGGATATTTGTCACTTCCGGCATATCGATACGACTCATTTCGCCAGCGTCGGTATTCATCCATCACCTGGTCTGACGTGAGACCAAAAGGATTAGCTCCACTGTCAGAAACCAAAGATACGAATTCAGCCAGGTCAGGAGGCCAGGTGTTCCCGACGGCACAACGCTCCATGCACTGCTGACACACCAGACTGATTTGGGCATCAGTCATTGAACCTATCTGAGCGATCCACAGAGTCGATGGTTCTGCCCCATTCTTCTGCGTCCAGCGGTTCGAGAATATTTCCCCCATCACCTGCCATAGTCGCCACGCTGTTTCCGTCGCCATCAAGTCCGTTACGGCGCCGCCATTCTGCGTGGGCTGACTGAATTTGCTGAACAGCTCTGGATGCTGTCGGTTCTGGTCGTGTTCCCACATTGCTGTCACCTCCGGTTACCGGTTGTTTTTTCGTTCTCACCAGCACAACATGCCGGGCGAATTTTTGTTCCCACTGGATCTGGGTGAACACTTTCCCCTCCGATCCCCAGTACGCCGAGAATTCGGCTAGCTCAGTGTCAAGGTAATCAGGCTCTGGCAGCAGAATCCCCCACTGTGCAGCACGTTGCCGAAAATCTTCAGACGGCAACCAGGTGTCGCTCATGCTGAACTTGCCGATCGGTTCTGATACGCCATCCAGGTATCTGGGTGGGGTTGGGTCTTCCGGTTGGGTATGCCCACCGGAATTTTCATTCGCGCCCGCGTTAAGAGAGGGGTTTAAGATCTGTTTACTGCTTACTGATCTCTGGATACCTGATGCCAAAGCCTTTGCCTTATCCTTAGGCAAAGCGAAAGCCTTATCAAAAGCCATACCCATAGCCTCGGAAACCCCGTAACAGGCTGATTTCAGGGATTCGAACGCTTCTAGTTTCAGTGGGCAGTCAGGCAATAATTCGTATGATCTAGCCCATGATTTGATCACATTTACTGATGCTGGAGGGTTATGTTTGACAGCATTAGGCAACCAAAAAACTCTGGCTTTCAGGTCGGCTTTCACCATACCTAAGGCTATGGCTTCGCCTAAGGCTAAGTCGAAGGCTTCGACATTCCACCCTAGTTCTTCAGCCATCGCAGCCCTTCCCGCCTTGTACAACCCCGGGATGATCCCCGTAAACGGTCCCGTCAGCAGATAGATAAAAAGGCTCTGTCCACTCGGCAATAAAGCAGATAGCGCGCGGAATTTTGGATCATCCCACATGGTGATCTTTACCTTGCGGTAAGGCTCATTGTTTGCCTTACTCTTTGGCATAGCCTTAGGCAAAGGATTAGGCATAACTCACCTCGCGGATTATCGACGTAAAAATCATTGGTCAAAACTCGTTAAAAAAATTGCGGCGCTACGGCGCTGATACTCGCCAGTAGTGGTCCAGCCGCATCAACTGGCAACATGTTGAATAGTGCTATAGCTGCCTCGCGGATCTCTTTTTCAAGCTTGTGCAGCGGCGCGCCAAGCAGCTTGGCCTGATGAGCGTCACTGCATTCCTTAATCGCGCTCGCCACCAGCTCACATTCAGTTTTTCCCTGTCGTAATCCATGCTTTCTCGCGATCTCAATCGGCATCACAGCCGAAATTGCGTGAGAGAGCTGCATGACATAGCCCGTGTATTTGTTGGAGTTAGTCTCGTTTTTCAGATACCGGAACAGGTTCTGTTTGTTTACAGATATTCCGCGACCGCCCTCTCTCCCCCATTGCTCGGCCACCAGCTGCGCTATCTTTTCCTGGGCCTGCCCAGGCAAAGTGTTTTCCCACTCACGAACGGCTTCAAAAATGGCCCGGCAGCGAAATGAATCACGGCGCCGCGGCTCAATCTGATTTTGAGTTTTCAGCGGAGCTGTGATCCGTTGGTTATGATGTGAGTACGTTAAGGGGTGCATTTTTAAACCTCGCTTTCTGGCGGGAAAACGCTATCAAGAGTGCAAACGCAACCTAATTCATTGAGCTTCTCAACGATCAGTCGGCATTCTGGTAATCCAGGCTGGCGGGTGCCATTCTCATAATTTGAGATCCTTGACTGGCGCCATCCAAACAATTTGGCTAATTGCTCTTGAGTTAACCCAAGCGCCTGCCGTTCTTTGGCGATGTTATTCATCTTGTCATCTTGTCCTCACGTCTGGTGTTTAACGGAATTAAACACATCTCGTGTTAGAAAGTCAAGACGAAACGTTTTTTGAGCGATAACACGCAACGTGGTAAAAGTTACTTATGAACATAAACACTACAATCGCTGCTCGTTTGAAGCAGATGCGTGAACAAAAAAATATGTCGCAAGCAAAACTCGCTGAGTTATGCGGGTGGGCTCAATCGCGCATCGGAAACTATGAGGCTGGTCGTCGTAATATTGGCGTTGATGACGCTTTAACAATATCTAATGCTCTCGGGATCAACCCGGCTGAGTTGATGTTTGGCGATGACCATGCTGAGTCATGGCTCACCCCCAAGCATCGCAAATTAATTGCCCTTTTTGATCAGTTACCAGAGTCAGAGCAAGACCGAATGATCGATACATTTCAACTTCGCCTGAAGGAAATTGATGAGTATGTTGAAAAGTATTTGCGGGGAAGGTTCAAGCCTGCTGACGAATAACCTAATCCACCTTTTAAACACTTAAACCAGCCGCTCAGGCTGGTTTTTTTATGCCCTCCCTCTTCTACCGCCCACATTGTCATTAGCCTCTCGCAATAAAACACATGTCGTGTTGACAAATAAGCACGTTATGGGTTTAACTATAAACACAGTATGAAATGAGTCATCCAGGCAGGACGCCCACGAAGTAGCTGCCGGCGGCATACGAAACACCGGATGAGATGACAAACAGACATGCGCAGCAGGTTTCAAACGTTCCGCCAGCCGGGCGATAACGGCAAGCAGAGGGATAAATCATGAGTGAGGTTATTTTTAGCTTTGAAAGCTCCAGCGATGCAGCACGCGCTGGGATGTTGATGAATAAGGCGGATCCGTCACTGCGTTATGTACAGATGCGATCAACTGTCTGCGTAACCTGGCATGCAAACATCATTGCGGCAACGCAGGCAGTTATGGATGCAAACATTCCATGCACTTTTCAATACTGGAATGACATTAAAAACAGTCATCGCAGAGGGTGAAATGAAAATGATTGATTTCGCACGTCAGCCAGCACGCATCCAGGCCGTTCGCGGGAATGCATTTACCGCTCCACTGCGTTTCCTGTGGCGCATTCTGAAAGATGGTAATAGCGCAAAGGTAGCTAACAAATGAACACTCTGTACGCATTAGTGCTGACGCTCGCTATGACAAACGGTGATTACCAGGAAGCTGTTATTGGTGTTTTTGGAAGTGAAAGAGAGTGTCTGTCGGCAGCAAGTGAACAAAGTAGCGTCACAAACTGCTATCCAGTTGAAGCGATTATTCCGGCTGACGACCAACAGCCTGCCACTTTTTTTAACGAGTTTTGACCAATGGCTGTTGCCAGCCTGATGCCCAGTGCACGGGGCATCGTGATGGTAATACTGCCATCGTAACCAAACAGGAGACGAAGACCTGTTCTGGTTAAGTTGAGAATCTACTTTGCCCGTCCCGTGGCGGGCCTTTTTCTGGAGGCTTTTATGTCAGCAAACGAACTGGCATTGAGATTCAGTACCGCACCTGCAGAGCAACTGATTGGTATTTTACCTGTCCTCGAAGTCAAAGAAGCCCTGCGTGATGAAGTGGAAGATGACGTTCTGGGGGAAGTCTGGACGGAACACAACTTTGAAATGGAAGCGATTGGCGAACAGCTCGATGAGACAGTTCAACTGGCCAGAAAATTCGAACTGACTGCCGAAACATTCGCAACGGCAATCAAACTGGCACTGACGTTGCCACACAGCGAGGCAATCCCTGTTTTACAGAATGCTCTCAGGGATAATCCCGGTTACGGTCGCGAACCGACTAAGGATGCGTAATGGAATTTGGAATGAAGCGTGTTGTGGCATCTGTCCAGACCGTGGCAATCCTGAACAGGATGTACTGCGGGAAAGCCGTGTCTGTTGCCTCCATCAGTAAAGAAACAAAGCTGTCTGTATCCTACCTGGAACAGATTTTTTCAAGGCTTCGCCGCAGCGACATTGTTACCAGCCAACGCGGTGCTGGTGGTGGATACCATCTCAAAAAAATGAACCCCAGCGTTGCTGATGTCGTTCGCGCCGTTACACACACGCCGGATTCGTTCGAACCTGTGCTGAATGCTCTGGAGTGGGTCCCCATCGCGCAGCTGTCGCAAGGGAAATCCCCGGCCCCATAAAGCACAAAACCCGCGCAAGGCGGGTTAAGTACCCGGTCAGCCGACCAAAGCTTTCCGGAACGAGTTTTGACCAATGACCACTACCACAGGCGGCAATCATCAGCTGCCGGGTATCTTACAACCTTAAGGAGCCCGAACGCAATGAACACATATGCGTATATCATCAAAGCCAAAGCCAAAGCGACTGACTCAAAAAGCCTCTTTTGTTGGTTCTCTGCAAAATCAGACTCGCGCGCTGAACGCGAAATTCTCAACCTTCTGGAAGATTCCGGGATCGAAGTTGGACGTGGTGCTGACCACCAGTTGCCAATACGCACTAACTGGTTTGTTGTCGACGATCTGCCTGAAGAAGGTACGCTGGATGACACATGGTGTGATCGTTACGAGCTTGGCGAGGATGGTTTAACCTGGAAAAAAATAGTGGTAGCCGAAGCACCAGCAGAGCCAGCAGAGCCAGAATCTACCGTACTGACAGCGGGCGAACAACCAGCCAATGATGCGGTCCCCGAGGTTAATGAAAGTATTCAACACGAGCAGGATTTTACTGAAGGGAAAGACTCTCACCCAGAATACCCAAAGTTAACGGCTGTACCGACCATGTCATTCCGACATCGCGTACTGGCGCAGCACATTGGCGGCGGTGAGTATATGTATCACGTCGACGAAGAGCAGAAAAAAGAAATTATCGCCCTGGAACTGGATCAGGATAATTCATATATCCAGAACCTTCTGCTCGCGGCAGAGAATGTTGAATCATTCAAGAAAGCCAATGAAGTTGATATCTGGAAGGCAGTGATTTCGGTAAAAACAGTATTCCCTGTCGACAGAAAAACGCCAGAACTGGCAAGCGTTATTCAGTTCCTTAATGCCTGGTTTAATACAGAACATATTGACCGCGGGCTTCTAACGAAGGAGTGGGCTAACGGTAATCGCCTGTCCTGCATTCAGAGAACTTCCGGTGGCGCTAACGCAGGAGGTGGAATTAAGACTGACCGAAACCCTGACTACATTCACACCCTGGAAACGCTGGATTACGAAATTGCCGCGGCCACATTGCCGATGGATTTTGATATTTACAATATACCGCTATCCATCCATCGACGTGCTAAAGAAATCATCACTAAAAAAGAGAGCCCATGGAAAGAATGGTCCTCTGCTCTTCGCGCCACTCCAGGTATTCTTGACTATTCAAGGGCTGCAATCTTTGCACTCATTCGCGGTGCTGGCGAAAAAGTTCATAACTTCCCGGATAGTTTGCGCCGATACATTAGCGCGAACCTGGCAGAAAGCAATCACGAAAAACCGACTGCTGATACTCTTGCGGCTTCCCGTCAGATTAATTCTGCGTCGGCAACCCTTGACGCGGTTCACGATGCCATCAACGGTAAAAATGAAACCACGATCCCTGATGGGGTGGGCGAAGAATATGCCTTTGTTGGTAATAAACTCGTCACTGAAGCCCGGTCCCGCGCTGTGCAACCGAACATCGAAAACCACGGCAATGGTGTCTTTTCCATAGACAGCCTGGTTAACACGCCACCAGCGCAACCACTATCTGCTGTCGACCAGGTTCGCCAGCACTCAGCTGAAGAAAAAATAAAATCAGATAACAATGAGGAAGCCACCAGTGATGTGCAGATGGAAGAGGTTATCAACAATGAAGCCCAAACTGGTAATGAAGTGTCTCAGGGCGAAACAACAACTATGCCAGATGAAAGCGCTGATGCTTCTGGTGAGCAAACAGATGCAATAAATAATGAATCCGTTCATCAAATTGCTGAACAAAAGCCTGACAAACTTTATTCCCACTTAATGGTTGATATGGAAACTATGGGCTGCGTTCCTGATGCCGCAATAGTCTCTATCGGTGGCGTATTTTTCGATCCTTCTTCTGGCAACACTGGTGCCGAGTTTTACCAGGTCGTCAGACTTGAATCATCTATGTCGTTTGGCATGAAACCCGATGCGTCGACAATCGAGTGGTGGTTAAAACAATCACCGGAAGCTCGTTCTGCAATTCTTGTTGATGATGCAATGGGGCTGCTTGAAACCCTCGAACTTCTGGCCGACTTCATAGCTGAAAACGCTGCTAACGGTTGCCGCACAGTTCAGTTATGGGGTAATGGATGCTCTTTTGATAATGTCATTCTTCGCCGTGCATTTGCATTAACAGATACCCCCTTCCCTGTTCCGTACTGGAATGACAGGGATGTAAGGACCATGGTCGAATTGGGTAAATCTGTGGGTATCAATCCACGCTTTGACATCCCGTTTGAAGGTGACATGCACAACGCGCTTTCTGATGCCCGACATCAGGTCAAATACGTGTCAGCAATCTGGCAGCGTCTGACTGCAAACTGATTTTTGATATTCAGAATAACGACCACCAGCCGGTTAAATTTTACCGGCTGGCTATCTGAGGTGATAGCCATGTATGAACTCACACTGTCACCAGTGGAAATTGCAGAAATAACGGGTTACAGACGATATACAGAACAACAGCGCCAGCTGCGTTGCCATGGGATCCCATTTACTACAGACGGGAAGAACAGGCCGATTGTTCTGCGTCGGAATCTGGCACCAAATACGACTGAATTACCAAAGGTTGACGAGTATGTTGCAACTGAACCCGACTTCGACGCCATTTATGGGAAGACCACGCAAGAATCCAAAGGACGCGCATCTGCCTCCGCGGGTTACCAAAAATAAGTACAGCTACGTCTGGAAGCCGAAAGGAACGAAACTCAGCATAACGCTGGGGAAAATAAGGGATACCAGCATTTCCAAACTCTGGCAACGCTATGAGGAAGAAAAAGCAAAACGTCATGACGTAATGACATTCGCAAAACTCTGGGGGATTTTTCTCGACAGTCCGTCTTTTACGGATCTGGCACAACGTACCCAGTCAGATTACAGGCAACACCAGAAAAAGTTGCTGGCAGTTTTCGGAAAAATGAAAGCTGATGCGATAAAAATCGAGCAGGTCAGGATCTATATGGATCAACGCGGTATGTCCAGTAAGAACCAGGCTAACCAGGAAGTGTCCAGTATGTCCCGCGTTTTTGGATGGGGATTTGAACGTGGTTACGTGAAGGGTAATCCATGCCGAGGAATTCGTAAGTTTACCCTTGTTGATCGTGACGTTTACATCCCTGACGAGGACTATTTAGCCATTTATGAAAACGCCCGAGTGGAAGTCCAGGTGGCAATGGAAATCTCTTATCTTTGCGCAGCGCGCGAGGGGGATGTATTTGATTTAAAAATACGTGATCTACGCGCAGACGGTATTTTTATTGAACAGAACAAAACAGGAAAGAAACAGATCAAGAAGTGGACTCCGCGCTTACAGGCGGCAGTTGCTTTGGCAAGCAGGAGCCTTGCAAATAAATCATCGGAAGGTTACGTGATTCCGTCCCCCAGCGGCGGAAAAATGAATAAAAAAACATTCAACACCTGGTGGAATAACGCCAAAAAAGCAGCAGCGATAAAACTTGGAAGGAACATACCGGGAACATTTCACGATATCAAAGCCAAAGCAATTTCTGATTACGAGGGAAGCAGTAAGGAGAAGCAATTGTTCAGTGGGCACATGACCGAAAGCCAGGTTGTGACCTATGACAGAAGGGTTAAAATTTCACCAACACTGGACATCCCGATGATGAAAAAAGATGACTGATTTCATTGGCTGTATGGGGAAATATACCAAGTGAATATACCAACACTATACCAACAGCCAAAAAAACAAAGGGGTTACCTTTCGGTAACCCCTTTTTTTAATCTGGCGGAAGCGCAGAGATTCGAACTCTGGAACCCTTTCGGGTCGCCGGTTTTCAAGACCGGTGCCTTCAACCGCTCGGCCACACTTCCGGAATGAGGCGCACTATAAACATCCCGATGCGCCGTGTAAAGCCCGAATGTGTTCGTTTGCCTGAAAAACAGTCAAAATGTTGTTAATAGCCTGAAATAACAACAGATTGACCATTTATTCAGCACAATACTCATGCTTTATCAGCTATTCACTGTTACCCACGATGAAACCTGATTTAGATCAAATGAGTAAAGATGGGTAAAAGCGCTGTGTCGTCGTCTGTGTTTTCATTATCCTCCATCATTAATTACATCTGTCATAAGAGAGTGACTCATGGATCGTATTGTTAGTTCATCACATGACCGTACATCGCTACTTAGCACGCACAAAGTACTGCGTAATACCTATTTTCTGCTGAGCCTGACGCTGGCATTTTCGGCGATCACCGCCACCGCCAGCACCGTGCTGATGCTGCCTTCTCCGGGTCTGATTCTGACGCTGGTGGGGATGTACGGGCTGATGTTCCTGACCTATAAAACGGCGAACAAGCCAAGCGGTATTATTTCCGCGTTTGCCTTCACTGGTTTCCTCGGTTATATCCTTGGGCCGATTCTGAACGCTTACCTGTCCGCTGGAATGGGCGACGTGATCGGGATGGCGCTGGGCGGCACCGCGCTGGTGTTTTTCTGCTGCTCCGCCTACGTGCTGACCACCCGCAAAGACATGTCCTTCCTCGGCGGCATGCTGATGGCCGGTATTGTGGTGGTACTGATTGGTATGGTTGCTAACATCTTCCTGCAACTGCCAGCGCTGCACCTGGCGATCAGCGCGGTGTTTATCCTGATTTCTTCAGGCGCAATCCTGTTTGAAACCAGCAACATCATCCGTGGCGGTGAAACCAACTACATCCGCGCAACGGTTAGCCTCTACGTTTCGCTGTACAACATCTTTGTCAGCCTGCTCAGCATTTTGGGCTTCGCCAGCCGCGATTAACGGCAATCCGGCATGACACCCGGCCCCGCTTATGCGGGGCTGAGACTACTGACAAAGAAGGAAAAAACGTGGTTTTTCCATCTTTGTGGTTATCAGCCGAAAATCCATGAATTGATTTTCCAGGTTTTTAATGAGGTGATCTCTGCTTGTCCGGTATTGTGATGAGCCCTGTCATCCCTCTGGACTGCACCCCAAAAGTTGGACACTCAACTGAGTAAGGTGCAGTTTTTTATGGCAAAGCCAAAATATTCCCCTGAAACAAAACTGGCTGTGGTTAATCATTATTTGTCCGGAAAAGACGGAGAAGAGCGTACAGCCGACCGTTTTGGTGTTGAAAGAACTTCCGTCCGTCGCTGGGTCAGGGCGTGGCAACTCCACGGTATGGAAGGGCTGTCAGGGAAAAATAAACATCATTCAGCTGAATTTAAACTCGTCGTCGTCCGGGCGGTTATCCGTGACCACCTGACGATGCGTGAAGCAGCTGCCCGGTTTAATCTCTCTGCAGAAACGCTTGTCCGACACTGGGTCTGCGTGTACAACGATGCCGGAGCGGAAGGACTGCTAAACATTCAACGCGGACGGCCTGGAAAAATGACAAAACAAAAAATCCCCCCATCCCCTACAGATAAAGAACTGGAAAAACTCTCCCCCGAAGAACTCCGGGCTGAACTCCGTTACCTGCGGGCAGAGAATGCCTATCTAAAAAAGTTGAAGGCCTTGGTTCAGAGCGAAAAAAACGGCAGCAAGCCCTGATAATCAGTGAACTGAGGCATAAGCACGCTCTGCGAGACCTCCTGCGCGCGGCAGGCATGTCCCGCAGTACATGGTATTACAATATGAATGCCCTGAAGCAGGTGGACAGGCATGCCGGGCTGAAAGATAAAATCCGTGAGATATACGCCTGGCACAAAGGCCGTTATGGCTACCGCAGGATCACGCTTTCGCTGAGAAAGCAGGGTCTGCTGGTGAACCATAAAACCGTGCAGCGGCTGATGACAGAGCTGTCGCTCCGGTCTCTGATAAGGGCGAAGAAATACCGCTCATGGAAGGGGGAAACAGGCAAGGCAGCCCCCAATATCCTGAGCAGGAACTTCAGTGCATCAAAAGCCAATGAAAAATGGGTTACGGATGTTACAGAGTTCTCGCTGCAGGGTAAAAAGCTGTACCTGTCGCCGGTACTCGATCTTTTTAACCGGGAAATAATCTCCTACAGCCTGTCGGAAAGGCCGGTGATGGAGATGGTTAATACCATGCTGCGGGATGCGTTCTTAAAGCTCGGACCAGACGACGCCCCCTTGCTGCACACAGATCAGGGCTGGCAATATCGGATGGCAGGCTATCAGGCAAAGTTAAAGGCGCAGGGCATGACGCAAAGTATGTCCCGAAAAGGAAACTGTCTGGATAATGCCGTGATGGAAAACTTCTTCGGGACGCTGAAATCGGAGTGTTTTTACCTGAGTCAGTTCAGCAATATCAGCGAACTGAGGAAGGCGATAGAGGATTATATCCGTTACTACAACAACGAGCGGATAAGCCTGAAACTAAAAGGCCTGAGTCCGGTAGAGTACCGGGCCCAGGCTCTGAAGGCCGCTTAATATAAACTGTCCAGATTTATGGGGTCAGTCCA
>NZ_LIFT01000031.1:0-31536 GCF_001297795.1 Citrobacter sp. CtB7.12
TGGACTGACCCCATAAATCTGGACAGTTTATATTAAGCGGCCTTCAGAGCCTGGGCCCGGTACTCTACCGGACTCAGGCCTTTTAGTTTCAGGCTTATCCGCTCGTTGTTGTAGTAACGGATATAATCCTCTATCGCCTTCCTCAGTTCGCTGATATTGCTGAACTGACTCAGGTAAAAACACTCCGATTTCAGCGTCCCGAAGAAGTTTTCCATCACGGCATTATCCAGACAGTTTCCTTTTCGGGACATACTTTGCGTCATGCCCTGCGCCTTTAACTTTGCCTGATAGCCTGCCATCCGATATTGCCAGCCCTGATCTGTGTGCAGCAAGGGGGCGTCGTCTGGTCCGAGCTTTAAGAACGCATCCCGCAGCATGGTATTAACCATCTCCATCACCGGCCTTTCCGACAGGCTGTAGGAGATTATTTCCCGGTTAAAAAGATCGAGTACCGGCGACAGGTACAGCTTTTTACCCTGCAGCGAGAACTCTGTAACATCCGTAACCCATTTTTCATTGGCTTTTGATGCACTGAAGTTCCTGCTCAGGATATTGGGGGCTGCCTTGCCTGTTTCCCCCTTCCATGAGCGGTATTTCTTCGCCCTTATCAGAGACCGGAGCGACAGCTCTGTCATCAGCCGCTGCACGGTTTTATGGTTCACCAGCAGACCCTGCTTTCTCAGCGAAAGCGTGATCCTGCGGTAGCCATAACGGCCTTTGTGCCAGGCGTATATCTCACGGATTTTATCTTTCAGCCCGGCATGCCTGTCCACCTGCTTCAGGGCATTCATATTGTAATACCATGTACTGCGGGACATGCCTGCCGCGCGCAGGAGGTCTCGCAGAGCGTGCTTATGCCTCAGTTCACTGATTATCAGGGCTTGCTGCCGTTTTTTTCGCTCTGAACCAAGGCCTTCAACTTTTTTAGATAGGCATTCTCTGCCCGCAGGTAACGGAGTTCAGCCCGGAGTTCTTCGGGGGAGAGTTTTTCCAGTTCTTTATCTGTAGGGGATGGGGGGATTTTTTGTTTTGTCATTTTTCCAGGCCGTCCGCGTTGAATGTTTAGCAGTCCTTCCGCTCCGGCATCGTTGTACACGCAGACCCAGTGTCGGACAAGCGTTTCTGCAGAGAGATTAAACCGGGCAGCTGCTTCACGCATCGTCAGGTGGTCACGGATAACCGCCCGGACGACGACGAGTTTAAATTCAGCTGAATGATGTTTATTTTTCCCTGACAGCCCTTCCATACCGTGGAGTTGCCACGCCCTGACCCAGCGACGGACGGAAGTTCTTTCAACACCAAAACGGTCGGCTGTACGCTCTTCTCCGTCTTTTCCGGACAAATAATGATTAACCACAGCCAGTTTTGTTTCAGGGGAATATTTTGGCTTTGCCATAAAAAACTGCACCTTACTCAGTTGAGTGTCCAACTTTTGGGGTGCAGTCCATCGGCGCTACCGGGCCTTTTCGTTTAGAAATAATATTTAAAGCGAACGCGACCACCATAACGATTATCAGAATCGTCGCCGTTCACGTTATCGCCTTCGCTATCCAGAATTGAGTAATATGCGCCAAGGTAAATATTGAAGTTTTGCATATTCATCACATTAGCAAACTGATACGACGCGTGAATGGTATGAATGTCATAGGTGCCTTTATTATTAATCCAGCAGCCGTCATCACACACCACCCCTTCAAAGTCATCAATTTTGTTATGCGCGTAGATATAACCTAATTCAAAACGTTTCCACAGCGCGTTCAGCCCGGCGGTAAAATCGTTTTCATTATTGGCATCAAGATAAGCGGTATTCAGGTTTACCACCATGCCATTCTCCGGATCGCTCTTTAAACCATTCCATGTCATCGTCATACCGTAACCGGTACGGTCCGACTGATCGACAAATTTACCGTTTGCGTTGGTGTAGCCATAGGCGTTATTGACGACGTTCGATTCCATCGCGGCAGCTACCGAGAACGCATCCTGCGACCATGAAATAACCGGACGCAAATAGGCAACGTTTTTCTGTTGATCCATTCTCCGACCGTGGAATTCGTCATCGTTATAGAGTGAAGTGCCTTCTTCCAGCAGAGTGTTTAACTCGAAGTACCAGTTATCCACCTGCTTGCTGACGAGGAAGTTACCGCCAGCATCAGAACGACCGCGGCCTTCTTTCATCATATAGATGTAACCGCTGCCGTCGTCATACAGATTGTTGGCGGTATTCCCCGAATGTTCAACAAAGGTATCCTGATTCAGTGGGAACATATCGTAGGCTTCGAAGCGCCCCACCTTCACTTTCCAGTCATTCTCTTTACCAAAGAAGAAGACGGCATCATCGATATTCACCGTACCGGTCATATCCCCCAGCGGTTGGGCGGAGAATCCGGCATAATAACCCTCACCCAGCTTACGTGTACCATCAAAGCCCAGTAAAATCCGGCCATTAATATTCCACTGTTCGTTAGTCGGGTCATGGTCAACACTGGCATTGGTCATTGCCAGCAAGCCATGATTACTTTCCGCATCCATGTTGAATTCAACATCACCATAGATTTTCAGATCGCCATAACCGGAAAGCAGCAGATTCGGTGTCGCGGCATTCTTTTTCGTCTCCTCAGGAGGGGTTTGGCCGTTAACTGGCGTGTTGCCCTGTGCCGCCTTAATTTCACGGATTTCGGTTGCCTGTTGGGTCTGTAATTGCTGAACCTGATTTTCCGCCTTTGCCGCCCGATATTCTGCGGCCTCCAGTCGCGCTTCCAATTGTTCGAGCCGTTGTTCCAGTGTCATTTTTTGCGTTTTAGCAAAACCATTATTAGCGATTAATAACAGACCTATTGCTAAAGCCAGCGTCGATTTCCTCATTTATTTGCGCTCCTTGAAAATAAATAATGGACAGCGTATTTCTTTGAGAAATACGCAAAATGAATAACAAAATAGTATGTGTTATTTTTATATTTAATAACGGCTACAATTGACGATAATAATCAACTGTTACCGCGCCGCAGGCCAGCAATTACTAACATGCAGCTTTCTTTGTGTAAACGCAGAAAGCTTTCAGTTCGTGAGGAATATAACAAAAGGGCTAAAATAAACGAAATATCATAAAAACAATTAAATATGCATTAAGAGAAAAAATAATTAGAAGTAATCATTCGGGGGAGCCTTTTGCATACCATAACGGTGAAATTCCAGGTTCGCTAAACTCTGCTCAGCCACCAGAATCGCCTGGGTATCCGCTTCCAGCGCCTGGAAGATATGCTCCTGATCGGCGGGATAACAAATATAGTCGCCCTCACCTAACACTTCTGGCGCTTCTGTCAGCCCGACCAGCGCTTTTCCCTTCGTGACAATAATATGCTCGATCGAGCCCGGTGGATGCGGCTGAGAAATGCGGTCGGCTCCAGGCTGGGTCAACAACAGATAGATATCACGCCGTGCGCCAGGCGGGCAGGCAGCCAGTAAAATCGCCTGATAGTGCGCCTGTTCAGCCACTACTTTCGTACCCTCACCGCACCGGATCACCTGCGTTTTTTGCACCTGCGGCTCCAGCAGTCGCGCAAAGGGAATATCCAGCGCCACACAAAGCGACCAGAGGGTTTCCAGACTAGGATTACCGTTCCCCGCCTCCAGTTGGGAAAGCGTCGACTTGGCGATCCCCGCCCGTCGGGCGATTTCTGCCAGCGACAGACCCGTCCGCTGACGCTCGCGAACCAGACTTTTGGCGATCACACTGATGGGTTGTGTCATACCCGACTCCATGTTTTTTATATCGAACGAATCGTTCATCTTGTCAAACACTGATGTTGCGTTCATTATAATGGAAATTCGTTCGATATGGCTAAATCATGGCGCACTTCTTCTCCTGTCTGAAGGCAGACACGATAAAAGCAATCTTTCTGGTCTGCCTGGCGGTAGGCGTGGTTGGGATGTCCTACGGTTCACTGGCGATGGCTTATGGCTTCCCGGTGTGGGTGCCGTTTGTACTCTCTATTTGTGTGCTGGCAGGAGCGTCCGAATTTATGTTTATCGGCATTGTCGCCAGCGGCGGTAATCCGTTAGCCGCTGCCGCAGCCGGTTTACTGGTTAACGCCCGCCATGTTCCGTTTGGCGTGACGGTACGGGATCTGGTCGGCACCCGCGCGGCGAGTTTTTTCGGCTGCCATATTATGAACGATGAAAGCGTCGTGTTCGGCCTGTCGCAGAAAACCCCAGAGCAGCGCAAAGCCGCCTACTGGCTATGTGGCCTCGGCGTTGCCATTCTGTGGCCGCTGGGGACCCTACTGGGCACCGTGGTGGGTCAATTGCTGCCAGCCCCGGAAACCATCGGGCTGGACGCCGTGTTCCCGGCTATCCTGCTGGCTCTCGTCGTCCCGGCGTTTAAAAACCGTACCACTCTGATTCGGGGCCTGAGCGGAGCCGCCGTGTCGCTCGCCGCCGTGCCTTTCGCGCCGGTCGGGCTGCCAGTTCTGCTCTCCCTGCTGGGCTTACTGACGAGGAAAAAGTAATGGGTAACATGACGCTGTTTATCGTCGGTATCGCCATTTTATCGGCAGGCACCTATTTAATGCGCCTCGGCGGCGCCAGACTGGGCAGTCGCCTGGCGCTCTCTGAACGCGCTCAGGCACTGTTATCCGATGCCGCCACGGTACTGCTGTTTTCCGTCGCTCTGGCCACCACCTTTTATGAAGGCGAGCATTTTGCTGGCATGGCACGCGTTCTCGGCGTGGCGTTCGCGGTCTTTCTCGCCTGGCGTAAGATGCCATTGATTGTGGTGATCGTCGCCGCCGCCGTGGTGACCGCGCTGCTGCGAATGGTAGGGATACACTAAAAAAGCGCCCGCGGGCGCCCTTGAAGGGGTAATGACACTCTACCGTTCAGGTTTTGTCTATTTGTTCGTCTATCCAGGCGATAACGGATTCAATATCCAGCGTTTGCTGTTGATCTACCGTAAACACCGGCCCGAGCCGCATCGGTTCGGCGCATTCTGCCAGTTGCGCCAGTTCGGGTAGATACTCCTCACCGGGATGACCCGGTTTGCGATCCTGTAAGCGGGTGGCATAGCGCGTCACGGCCAGCTCAGGCGTGATCTGATTCCACACTTCCAACACCTTCTCAACGCCCGCCTGCTGCAAGAGTTGTTGCAACCTCTCGCGAGGCTGAAAGCCAAACCAGGCATCAACCAGCCAGACAACGTTCGCCGGAGCGTGGCCGATAATAGACCAGATCACCTCATAGGCCGCACAGCCCAACTGCCGGTTGAAAGGTCGGTCGATATCCGTAAAGCGCGCCATAAACGGCTCTTTGATCCCATCAATCGTCAGCAATGGCAGACTGAAGGTCCCGGAGAGCTGATGAGTAATGGTACTTTTACCTGAAGCGGGGATCCCGTTAATCAGAATCACTGTTTTACAGTCCGGCGAGAGGTGTCGTTTCATAGCAACGCGACCACCTCTTCCTGGGAACGTGCCGCCCGCAACTTCGCCATGCGTTCATCGTTATCGAGTAAGGCGACAATGGCGCGGATGCCCTCTTCAATATGCGCATTACTGTCCTGTGCACCAAACATAATGACAATGTCGGCGGCTTCACTGTCGGCAAACTGAATGGGCTTATCCAACAGCACCATGCTAAAACAGTTGCGCTTCACCCCACATTCTGGACGGGCATGGGGGATCGCAACCCCTTCATCAAATACATAATACGCCCCATGACTGAGGGTGTTGTCGATAACTGCCTGACCGTATTCCGCTGAAATATACCCTTTTGCGACCAACGGTCTGGCCGCCAGTTGAATCACCTTCTGCCAGTCGTTTTCCGCGACGCCAACCTGAATGGCATCGGCCTCGATCAGTAATTCTTTTATCGTCATGACGACTCCCTAAGCGCTTAATAAACCCGACGCTAAATATTCCGGCGAATAACATTACGCAACTCATCTATACGCACAAAAAGCGAATCAATATCCTGCCGGTGCGTCTGGCTTTTGGCATAGACCGACAGCGCCCGGTTATAGATCAGCATTAATGCTTTCTGTATTTCACCATTACCCGGGTTGCCCTGCAGTTCACCTTCCAGCCTGGCGATTTCTCCTGCCAGAACACGGGACTGTTCATCATAATCTTCCGGCGGGCGTGTTTCTTTTTTCCATAACGATTTCAAAGATTCAAACATAGCGATCCCCCGCCCTGATGGACAACAGGGCAACAAAACATCATTTATTAATAACGGAGTTATTTAAATAACGCGATCTTTTCCATTAATACCTGGGTGACGGCATTATTTGCCGGAATTAAAAACTTACGTACGCTGTCATTCACTTTGCCTTTCTCAAAGGTATTTTTACACTGGTCGACCCACTGTACGTTCATTTCCGTGCCGACATTCACTTTATTAATGCCTTCAGTGACGGCCAGGCGCATATCGTCGTCACTCACCCCCGTCCCTCCGTGTAATACCAGTGGAACACCGGTCGCGGCGCTGATCTCTTGCAGCCGCTGATGTTGAATCTGTGCCTTGCCGGTATACAAGCCGTGTACCGTCCCCACCGACACCGCCAGCATGTCGACTCGCGTTTCCTCAACGAAGCGTTTGGCATCTTCTACCGTCGTAAAGCAGATATCCTCTGCCGCCACTGCTTTACCATCCTCTGAGCCACCAATAGCCCCAAGCTCGCCTTCCACCGTAATATTGCGCGGTCTGGCCATCTCCACCACGATGCGGGTATTACCGATATTCTCTTCCAGTTCCAGGTGCGAGCCGTCATACATGACCGAGGAAAATCCGGCATTCATCGCCGTCTCAATGGCGCTGATATCAGAGCAGTGATCCAGATGCAGACAGGTCGGGACATTCTCGCTCTCCGCCAGCGAACGCACCGCATCAACCAGCAGGCGATAACCCAGATATTCTGCCGTCCCGGTTGAAATCTGAATCATTAACGGGCTATTCGTTTTTTGCGCCGCTTTAAAAAACGCAGGCAGCATTTCAATACAGTGCAGGTTAAAGGATCCAATCGCTTTGAAATTTCTTTCCTGGCCGATTTTTAGGATCTCGTTGAAATTATACAGACTCATGAACATTTTCCCCTTTTGGCTTAGCGGATTTACCGTTTACGAACCATGCCAGTGCGGCAACAAAAACAATGAACAACGCGACAAACAGCCAGTTATTCTGGAAGGCGTGGCCTAAAACGAGGCCGGAACTGATGACGTCAGAATCGCTGAACGTGACGCCGGTGAAACCGTAGGTTTCCAGCATCGGCACCAGAATCGCAGGCAGGAAGGTGATGAACAGCCCGTGAACTACGCCGCCGATCATCGCGCCACGACGGCCGCCCAGCGCGTTGCCAAAGACGCCCGCGGTCCCCCCGGCGAAAAAGTTAGTTAGCAGACCCGGCAGGATCATCGCCAGACCAAACATCGGGAACACCAGCATACCGATGATGGAACCGACAGTGGTCGCCAGGAACCCAACAATCACCGCGTTGGGGGCATAAGGGAACAGAACCGGGCAATCCAGCGCGGGCTTTGCATCCGGCACGATACGCATAGCGATACCGCGAAATGCCGGAACCAGTTCGTTGAGCAGTAAGCGCACGCCGCTGTAGAGCACGAAGACACCGGCCACAAACTGAATGGACTGCATGAAGGCATACATCAGATAGTTCACGCCGCCGGAGAACTGGGCGATATATTCCGGACCCGCCGCCAGCGCCGGAATGAGGTACATCGGCACCATCACTACCGCCATGGCGAGATAGGTATCCTGTAAGAACTTGAAATTATCGGGTAATTCAAGGTCTTCCGTGGAGCGAGATCCTTTGCCCACCACTTTAGCCACCGCCGCCTGCACGAGATAGCCAATAGTACAAAAGTGCCCCAGCGCCACATCATCCGAGCCGGTGATGCGCCTGACCACCGGTTGCGCCAGCGCAGGCATCAGCACCGCCATCACGCCGCCAAAAACCCCGCCGGTCAGAATCAACGGCAGTCCGGTGAGCCCCGATTTATAGCCAATGACCGCGCCAATGGTCGCCATCCACAACAACGCTTGTCCGGTCAGGAAGATGTATTTCAGCGGTGTCAGACGCGCGATGATGATATTGACGGCAAAAATCACCATCAGGGTTAACGCCACTTCTGAGCCCAACTCACGGTTAGCTAACCCGGCGATGGCAGCCACATCGGTAATGTAGCCCTTCATACCAAATCCCTGAGTAAAAATATCGTTCAGGAAGGTCAGTGTGGCGACAATAATATTGATCCCGGCCATCATGATTAAAAAACCGAGCAGCGTTTTAAACGTCCCCTCTGCGGTTTTTCCCGGTGATTTCTTTTGCAGGATCAGTCCGAGCATCGCGATAAAGGCGATTAATATCGACGCCTGACCGAGCAAATCTTTAACGATGAATTCAACGAAGCTATTCATAATGAGCTACCTTCAGATTCCGCTCTTTTAAAAACGCGACGATTTTGGCTTCAATTTCGTCTTTGTCCGTGAGCTTATTCAGAACCACGACCCGTTTAATTTCTTCTTCACTGGCATCCGCCGTTAAGATGTCAGCAAAGGTTTTTTGCGTCAGGATCATGTCAGATTTAAACGCCCCTGCTTCAGATACCGTGGTATGTTCGATATGCGCAGGAATTTCCAGTTTCTTTAAAACCGCTTTCGCCGTCATTTCAATAGCAAAACTTGAACCGAGGCCGCAGCCACATACGCAAAGAATTTTCAGCATGTAAGGTCTCCTCAAATAATATTGAGTTGTTTGGCAAGTTTGTAATGATGTCCTTCTGTATCGACCAGACGTTTTTTCATACTTACGAGATCAATCGGAATAGGTTTATTGCTTTGATTTATAATAATCGCTTTATTTTTCATCCCTGACTGGATGCATCGAACCACTTCGCTCGCCATGATGGTGCCCTGATAAATTTCTTCACAGGTCGGATCGCCATTACGTAAACCGTAACCAACAATCGTTTTACGAATGCGCTCGCCAATACGTGGTTCGAGCTGTTTTATCATGGTGTCAATCGCCCCCTGAAAACCGGGAGAATATTCTCTGGTGTAGCCTTCTGAGCACAGAATAATCACGCTATTCTGGACGGTCAGTTTTTGCCTTACCCGTTCCGCTAAGGCATCAAGCGACATCTGGCATTCCGGAATCAGGGCGATATCCGCATTGCATTTAATTGCGGATTGCAGCGTTAATTCACCACAATATCCCCCCAATAATTCCACCATAAACACGCGACCAGGTAGCGCTCTGCCCGTATTTCGTAAACGAGAAACCTCCTTAATAATCTGTTCACAGGCGGTCGAAAAACCAATCGTATAATGACTGCCATAAACATCATTATCGATAGTCATCCCCACGCCAAAACAATTAATATCAAATTCGCTCAGGGTATTGAGAAACTGTAAACTGCCGTCACCGCCCGCCATAATTAACACATCAATGTGCAGCGACTTGAGTTTTCTGGCGATCGTTTCATATTCGTTACGCTGCAACTTACGGGTCGTTCTTCCCGAGGTAATGAGAGGTATTGCCGCGATAGAAAAATCGACCAAATCGCGCCATGCCACGTCATGATGATTTTTCTCCAGCAAGCCGGGAATACCACCATTGAATAAGGTAATTTTTGCATCCGCGAGTCGGGCAATCTGGAATATGAAATTATTTATTCCAGACACATCGCCCCCACTAATGACAATACCAATTTTCATTGCGTTTCCTCCGAAGCACCCGTGGAAACATTTTTCCCTGACTTCAAGTCCGCTATTTGCAATGAAGATCACATTATGCTGATAAATTCAGAGGCGAGTAATATTGACAGACTGATTGCATGGTCAATTTTTGTGATGCCAATCACATATAAAAATGAAATTTATCAAAGCGTGATTTTTTAATTCCGTTAATTATCATTTAGTTAATTGAAGCCCCCCTCATCCTTTTTACGCGCCCCTATTCTGTACGTCATATCGAGTTTATAAAAAGAGAGAAATGTGAGAAATATCGCATTTTTTTGCGTCCGGGAGGTTTATCAGCGCATTATTTCTTTCTGCGTCGCGTTGCAAAATGTGGCCTCGTGCACAAAGCCTGTTGATGCTTAGCCCACATTATGTCACTCCGCTCAGACATATTGCCGCTCATCTCAATACGAAAGCATCGTTAAAATCGTAGAAAAGAGGTTTTAACGGAGTCTCTCTATGTCAGAGCTTACGGTACGTTGTATTGACCTGAATATTCAGGGCAACAGCACTTATTCCATTCTGAAACAACTCGCGGAAATGGCGTTTCGGAATGGCGCGATCACCGATCGCCAGTTGTTTTTACAAACGCTGCTGATGCGGGAAAAACTGCATTCTACCGGATTCGGATCAGGTATCGCTGTGCCCCATGGCAAAAGCGCCTGCGTAGAACACCCCTTTGTACTGTTTGCCCGTAAAACTCACGGAGTGGACTGGCAGTCCAGCGATGGCGAAGCCGTTAACTGTTGGATCTGCCTCGGCATACCGCAAACCGGCGAAGACGATCAGGTCAAAATCATCGGCACCCTGTGTCGCAAACTTATCCATCAGGATTTCATCAATCAACTGAAGCAAGGTGACGCCACTCAGGTACTGACTTTGCTCAATCAGACCTTAACTTCATAAGGAAGCGGCTATGGAGTCATCCTTACGTTTAGTAGCAATCACCAACTGTCCTGCCGGCATCGCCCACACTTATATGGTGGCCGAAGCGCTTGAGCAAAAAGCACGCTTGCTCGGTCATACGATTAAAATCGAAACCCAGGGGGCAAGTGGTGTAGAAAACCGCCTGACGCAGGATGACATTGCCGCCGCCGATTACGTGATTTTAGCCACCGGGCGTGGCTTAAGTGGTGACGATCGGGCGCGATTTGCCGGGAAAAAAGTCTATGAGATCGCCATTTCCCAGGCGCTAAAAAATATCGACCAGATTTTCACACAGTTGCCTTCTCATTCGCAGATGTTTACCGCAGATAGTAGCGTTAAACTCGGTAAACAGGATGTCCAGCAAGGCAGTGTAATGAGCCACCTGATGGCGGGGGTTTCCGCTGCGCTCCCGTTTGTGATCGGTGGCGGTATCCTGGTCGCCATCGCGAATATGCTGGTGCAGTTCGGCTTGCCGTATACCGATATGTCGAAGGGTGCGCCGTCATTTACCTGGATTATCGAATCCATCGGCTATCTGGGCTTCACCTTTATGATCCCCATTATGGGGGCGTATATCGCGTGGTCGATTGCCGACAAACCCGCATTTGCCCCGGCGTTTCTGGTCTGCTATCTGGCTAACGACAAAGGATTGCTCGGCACCCAGTCTGGCGCTGGTTTTCTCGGCGCGGTGGTACTAGGTCTGGCAATCGGCTATTTCGTGCTGTGGTTTCGCAAAGTCCGTCTCGGCAAAGCGCTCCAGCCGTTGCTTGGCTCGATGCTAATCCCATTCGCCACTTTGCTGGTGTTTGGCGTGCTGACGTATTACGTTATTGGTCCGGTGATGTCGGATCTGATGAGCAGCCTGCTGCACTTCCTGAACACGATCCCCCCGTCCATGAAAATGGGCGCCGCCTTCCTCGTTGGCGCGATGCTGGCATTTGATATGGGTGGGCCCATCAACAAAACCGCATGGTTTTTCTGCTTCTCACTGCTGGAAAAACATATCTATGACTGGTACGCCATCGTCGGCGTAGTGGCGCTAATGCCTCCCGTCGCGGTAGGCATTGCCACGTATCTGACACCCAAACTGTTTACCTCACAGGAGAAGGCCGCCGCGAGCAGCGCGATTGTGGTCGGCGCCACTGTCGCCACCGAACCCGCAATTCCTTATGCCCTGGCCGCACCGCTGCCAATGATTACCGCCAATACACTCTCCGGTGGTATTACCGGAATGCTGGTGATCGCTTTCGGAATCAAACGCCTCGCGCCGGGATTAGGTATTTTTGATCCGCTGATTGGCCTGATGTCGCCGGTAGGCTCCTTTTACCTGGTGCTGGCTATTGGCCTCGCACTGAACATTGCGTTGATTATCATCCTGAAAGGGCTGTGGCTGAGACGCAAGACCGCGCAACAGGAACATGCACATGAACATTAAGTTACTTCAGCAATTATGCGAAGCCAGCGCGGTCAGTGGCGATGAACAAGAAGTGCGCGCAATTCTCATCAATGAGCTGGAATCCTGCGTGGATGAAATGACGTTTGACGGCCTCGGCAGTTTTGTTGCTCGTAAAGGTCATTGTGGGCCAAAGGTGGCAGTCGTCGGTCATATGGATGAAGTCGGCTTTATGGTCACACATATCGACGATAGCGGTTTTCTGCGTTTTACGACAATTGGGAGTTGGTGGAGTCAGTCGATGCTGAACCACCGGGTCACTATTTGTACCCGCAAGCGATTTAAAATCCCTGGTGTTATCGGCTCCGTTGCACCGCATGCCCTCACCGAAAAACAGAAACAGCAACCACTGACATTTGACGAAATGTTCATTGATATTGGCGCGAGCAGCCGCGAAGAGGTAGAAAAGCGCGGTATTGCGATCGGTGACTTCATTAGCCCAGAGGCGAACTTTGCCTGCTGGGGCGACGACAAAATCGTCGGCAAAGCACTGGATAATCGTGTCGGCTGCGCCCTGATGGCAGAACTTTTGCAGTCCGTCGATAATCCTAATATCACCCTCTATGGCGTGGGCAGTGTGGAGGAAGAGGTGGGGCTGCGCGGCGCGCAAACCTCAGCAGAACACATCAGGCCCGACGTGGTTATCGTCCTGGATACTGCTGTTGCTGGTGATGTCCCTGGAATCGACAACACCAAATACCCATTGAAACTGGGTGAAGGTCCAGGGCTCATGCTGTTTGATAAACGTTATTTCCCAAATCAACAGCTGGTCGCTGCATTAAGGACGAGTGCAGAAAACAGTGGCGCCCCTTTACAGTTCTGTACCATGAAAACCGGAGCAACAGACGGTGGACGCTACAATGTGATGGGTGGCGGGCGCCCCGTTGCAGCACTCTGTTTGCCCACCCGCTATCTGCATGCCAATAGCGGCATGATTTCTGCAAAAGATTATGATGCATTGTTTACGTTAGTCCGTGAGCTGCTGACTTCATTGACGGCAGAGCAGATCAAAACTTTCACCGACTTTCGCCGGGTGATCTGATGCTCAGTGAACGCCAGTTAACGCTTGTCGACCTTCTTGAACAACGGCCTAACTCACTCAGCGAGCTGGCGCGGCAAACTGGCGTTTCGGGTAGAACAATCCTGCGCGATATTGATTACATCAATTTTACCCTCAGCGGGAAAGCGCGCATTCAGCCTGGTGGCAGTGCGGGTTACCAACTGGACATTATCGACCGGCGCAGCTTTTTTCAGCTTTTACAACGCCATGATAACGACGATCGTTTGCTGGCACTTCTGCTGCTCAATACCTTTATCCCCCGCGTACAACTGGCTTCTTCGCTTAATTTGCCGGAAACCTGGGTCGCAGACCGTCTGTCGCGACTGAAGCAACGCTATGAGCGTGCATTTTGTCTTTCCAGCCGCCCCGGTGTGGGCCATTTCGTTGATGAACCAGAAGAAAAACGGATTGTCCTGCTGGCGAATCTGCTCAAAAAAGACCCGCTGTTAATTCCTCTCCCCGGCGTGACGCGAGACACTGTCGAACGACTTACCAGCGCATGTGAACATCTTCTTGCTGAGTTCCCACTGACGTCGGGTGAATACCTCGCCAGTCTGGTGCTGGCGGTCTATGCACTGCGTAATCAACTCTCGGGCACATGGCCTGAATGTCGGCATACAGTGTTAAAAAATGCCGTAGAACAGGGCGGGATCTATCTTGGCGAGAACGCGTTCAAAACGCTGCACGGACTGCTGGATAAACAGCAACAACAGGCCATGACCCTGTCTGCCGATACCGTGATTACTTTACTACAACGCGTACCTGGCGTCGCCAATTTGAACCTTATCGATACGCAACTGGTTGAAAATATCACGGGTCACCTGCTGAGATGCGTTTCGGCCCCCGTTTGGGTACCGGAACATCGCCAGAGCAGCATGAATAACCTGAAAGCGGCCTGGCCCGCTGCATTTGACATGAGCCTGCGCTTCATTGCGCTACTGCGTGAACAGTTAGAAATTCCGCTGTTTGACAGTGATCTGATCGGGCTCTATTTCGCCTGTGCGCTGGAGCGGCACCAAAATGAGCGTCAACCCATCATTTTATTATCCGATCAAAATGCGATTGCCACCATAAATCAGCAGGCTATTGAACGTGATGTATTGAATTGTCGGGTGATCATTGCACGCACTCCCAGTGATGTGTACGCGATAAGACAAGAAGTTGATCCCCTGTTGATCGTCAATAACAGCCACTATTTATTGGATGACTCATTAAAAAATGTCCTGACTATTAAAAATATTATTTCCGCAGTCGGGTCCGAACAAATCAAAAATTTTCTTGCCACGGCGTTTATTCGTCAGCAACCGGAGCGCTTCTTCTCTGAGGCGGGCAGCTTTCACTATATGAATCTCGCCGACGAAACCTGGCATCACATTACCCATCAGATTTGCGACAAACTCGTGGCGCAGGAACATATCACCCGTGATGAAGCACTGCGGATATGCGCCCGCGAAGATGAAGGCGAAAACCTGATTATCAATCATCTGGCGATCCCCCACTGCTGGAGCGAACAGAAGCGTCACTTTCGCGGGTTCTTCATTACTCTGGCGCATCCCGTACAGGTCAATAATGAACTTGTCAGCCATGTACTGATTGCTTGCGCTGCCGCTGACGCACGTCACGAATTAAAAATCTTCAGCTATCTGGCCAGCGTGCTGTGTCAGCATCCCGCCGAAACCATTTGTGAGTTAACGGGATATGACGCGTTTATGTCGTTGTTAAAACAATAATGACAGACACAAAAAAAGCGCCTCAAGGGCGCTCTTTCGACAATGGAGATGAACTTATTTCAGCAGTTCCGCCGTCATGTGCACGCGGTTACCGGTGTAAGCCTGAGTGATTTTATAGGAGCTTGCACCAGCCTGTTCAGCCTGAGCGGCGATTTTTGCTTCAGCACTTTCCAGAGTAGAACCGGTCGCGGTCACAGACTGGGCAGCAAAAGAACCGAAAGAGGTAGCGAGAGCGATAACTGCGACAAAAGTTTTGATGCTTTTCATGATATAAACCCTTTAACTTAGTTGTTTAAGTAAGGCACCGTGCCTTGATGTGATAAATAATAGGCCGTTACTCAGACAACTAAAAGCGGAAGGATTTGCCCGTTTCATTCAAATTAATTGAATCAAAATCACTCAGCGATTAAACGCTGCGGATGAGTATAAATGGTCGCCCTGCCTGGCTTACAGAACCCCACCAGCGTCAGATTGCAGCGCTCAGCGACTTCCACCGCCAGCGTGGTGGCAGCAGAGACCGCAAACAGAATCTCAACGCCGCACATCGCAGACTTCTGCACCATCTCATAGCTTGCGCGACTGGAAACCAGCGCCGCTCCCGGCACCCAGCTTTCGCCTTCGGCGGCACGGCGCCCCAGCAGTTTATCCAGCGCAACATGTCGACCGACATCTTCATGTCCGCCCGCCAGTTCACCCGATGGCATCACCCACGCCGCAGCGTGCGTACACCCGGTGAGCTGCCCCACAGGCTGAAAATCTTTCAGATGTCTTAATGCGTGATCAAGTCTGGCGAGGTTAAAAGTCTGGGTAAACGGCAGAGGCTGCACCGGTTTACCGATGTCATTGAGCTGCTCAACCCCGCACACGCCACAGCCGGTGCGTCCGGCCAACGCGCGACGGCGTTCTTTCAGCCCCATAAAACGGCGACTGGAAAGCTCGATCTGGACTTCAAGTCCATTACAGGAGGGAACCACATCCGTGCCATAGATCTCGCGCGGGCTGTCAATGATCCCCTCAGACAAGGAAAAACCGACTGCAAAATGTTCCAGATCCTTCGGCGAGGCCATCATGACAACATGAGAAATGCCGTTATAAACCAGCGCCACGGGCACCTCTTCAGCGACCTCATCCGGCTGAGGGTGATGCAAATCCTCACGCTTCCAAAGGTTAACCTGGCGAGAGCTTGTGACATTAATCACATTTCCGACTTCTTTTGGATGTATCTTATTCACTTTCTTTTAACCGTATAAGAACACACGTACCAACATTGTGGTATTCTGTCGCAAGCCCCTCCTGGATGGGGGGAATTAACCCAATTCTGGACCTTTGCGGTCCCGTCCGCAAAGAAAAATAACAACCACACCCTGAGCGCTCACCAACATGAATGTGAAAGGGATGTGACAATGTCGAAAAAGGAGCAAACCATGCAGGTCAGCAGAAGGCAGTTCTTTAAGATCTGCGCTGGCGGTATGGCAGGCACCACGGCGGCAGCACTGGGCTTCGCGCCCGGCGTAGCGCTCGCGGAAACCCGGCAATATAAACTGCTGCGCACCCGCGAAACCCGTAATACCTGCACTTACTGTTCCGTTGGTTGTGGGCTGTTGATGTACAGCCTCGGCGACGGTGCAAAAAACGCCAAAGCGTCAATCTTCCATATCGAAGGTGACCCGGACCATCCGGTCAACCGTGGTGCGCTCTGCCCGAAAGGGGCCGGTCTGGTGGACTTCATCCACTCCGAAAGTCGCCTCAAATTCCCGGAATACCGCGCGCCAGGCTCGGATAAATGGCAACAAATCAGTTGGGATGAGGCATTTGACCGCATCGCGAAACTGATGAAAGAAGACCGCGATGCCAACTACATTGCGCAAAACGCTGAAGGCGTTACCGTTAACCGCTGGCTGTCTACCGGGATGCTGTGTGCTTCCGCGTCCAGTAACGAAACCGGCTTTTTAACGCAAAAATTCACCCGCGCGCTCGGTATGCTCGCGGTCGACAACCAGGCGCGTGTCTGACACGGACCAACGGTAGCAAGTCTTGCTCCAACATTTGGTCGCGGTGCGATGACCAACCACTGGGTCGACATTAAGAACGCCAACCTCGTCGTGGTGATGGGCGGTAACGCCGCTGAAGCACACCCGGTCGGGTTCCGCTGGGCGATGGAAGCGAAGATTCACAACGGCGCGAAGCTGATTGTGATCGATCCGCGTTTCACGCGTACGGCGTCGGTGGCCGATTTCTATGCCCCAATCCGTTCTGGTACTGACATTGCCTTCCTGTCAGGCGTGATGCTGTACCTGCTGACGAACGAAAAATATAACCGCGAATACACCGAGGCCTACACCAACGCCAGCCTGATCGTGCGTGAAGATTTCGGCTTCGAAGATGGCCTGTTCACTGGCTATAACGCGGATCAACGCAAGTACGACAAGACCAGTTGGAACTATGAGCTGGACGAAGAGGGCTTTGCCAAACGCGATACCACCCTGCAACACCCGCGCTGCGTCTGGAACCTGCTGAAACAGCACGTCTCCCGCTACACGCCGGACGTGGTGGAAAATATCTGCGGTACGCCAAAAGCCGACTTCCTGAAAGTCTGCGAGTACATTGCGGAAACCAGCGCGAAAGACAAAACCGCATCGTTCCTGTATGCCCTCGGCTGGACACAGCACTCCATCGGTTCGCAGAACATTCGTACCATGGCGATGATCCAGTTGCTGCTTGGCAACATGGGGATGGCAGGCGGCGGCGTTAATGCCCTGCGCGGCCACTCCAACATTCAGGGGCTGACAGACTTAGGCCTGCTGTCACAAAGCCTGCCGGGTTACCTGACGCTACCGAATGAAAAACAGCCGGACCTGCAAACGTATCTGGCCGCGAACACGCCAAAACCGCTGTTGAAAGACCAGGTCAACTACTGGGGCAACTACCCGAAATTCTTCGTCTCGTTGATGAAGGCCTTCTACGGCGATAAAGCGACAGCGGAAAATAGCTGGGGCTTTGACTTCTTGCCGAAGTGGGACAAAGGGTACGACGTGCTGCAGTACTTCGAGATGATGAAAGAGGGTAAGGTCAATGGCTATATCTGCCAGGGCTTCAACCCGGTTGCCTCATTCCCGAACAAAAACAAGACGATCGCATCACTGTCCAAACTGAAGTTCCTGGTGACGATCGATCCGCTCAACACCGAGACCTCCACCTTCTGGCAAAACCACGGTGAGTCGAACGATGTGGATCCGTCGAAAATCCAGACTGAAGTGTTCCGCCTGCCGTCCACCTGCTTCGCCGAAGAGAACGGCTCGATCGTGAACTCCGGTCGCTGGCTGCAGTGGCACTGGAAAGGCGCAGACGCCCCGGGGATCGCGGTCACCGACGGCGAAATCCTGGCCGGTATCTTCCTGCGCCTGCGCAAAATGTATGCTGAGCAGAGCGGTGCCAACCCGGAACAGGTGCTGAGCATGACCTGGAACTACTCCACCCCACATGAACCGGCATCGGAAGAAGTGGCGATGGAGAGTAACGGGAAAGCGCTGGCCGATCTCATCGACCCGGCAACGGGCGCAGTGATCGTCAAGAAAGGCCAACAGCTCAGCTCGTTTGCTCAGTTGCGTGACGACGGCACCACCTCCAGTGGCTGCTGGATTTTCGCCGGTAGCTGGACGCCGGAAGGCAACCAGATGGCGCGTCGCGATAACGCCGATCCGTCCGGTCTGGGCAATACGCTGGGCTGGGCATGGGCATGGCCGTTGAACCGCCGCATCCTGTACAACCGTGCTTCCGCTGACCCGCAGGGTAATCCGTGGGATCCAAAGCGCCAGATCCTGAAATGGGACGGCGCAAAATGGAGCGGGATGGACATTCCGGACTACAGCGCCGCCGCGCCAGGCAGCGACGTCGGGCCGTTCATCATGCAACCGGAAGGGATGGGACGTCTGTTCGCTCTCGACAAGATGGCGGAAGGTCCATTCCCGGAACACTACGAACCGTTTGAAACGCCGCTGGGTACCAACCCGCTGCACCCGAACGTGATCTCCAACCCTGCCGCCCGTATCTTTAAGGCCGACGCCGAAGCGCTGGGTAAAGCCGATAAGTTCCCGTACGTCGGAACCACTTACCGTCTGACCGAGCACTTCCACTACTGGACCAAGCATGCGCTGCTTAACGCTATCGCGCAGCCGGAACAATTTGTGGAGATCGGCGAGACGCTGGCGAACAAGCTCGGTATCGCCCATGGCGACACTGTTAAAGTCTCCTCTAACCGCGGCTATATCAAAGCCAAAGCAGTGGTGACTAAGCGTATTCGCACGCTGAAGGCAGACGGTAAGAATATCGATACTATCGGTATTCCGATTCACTGGGGCTATGAAGGTGTGGCGAAGAAAGGGTTTATTGCGAACACCCTGACGCCATCGGTGGGCGATGCCAACTCACAAACGCCGGAATTTAAGTCCTTCCTGGTGAACGTGGAAAAGGTGTAACGGAGACGACTTATGGCTTATCAATCGCAAGACATTATCCGTCGTTCCGCGACTAACGGTCTTACCCCCGCGCCTCAGGCGCGGGACTTCCAGGAAGAAGTGGCGAAGCTCATTGACGTCACCACCTGCATCGGCTGTAAAGCCTGTCAGGTGGCCTGTTCAGAGTGGAACGACATCCGTGATGAGATCGGCAGCAACGTCGGGGTCTATGATAACCCGGCGGATTTAACCGCTAAATCCTGGACCGTGATGCGTTTCTCGGAAGTGGAGCAGAACGACAAACTGGAATGGCTGATCCGTAAGGATGGCTGTATGCACTGCGCCGATCCGGGCTGCCTGAAGGCGTGTCCGGCAGAAGGCGCTATCATTCAGTATGCCAACGGGATTGTCGACTTCCAGTCCGAGCAGTGCATCGGCTGTGGTTACTGCATCGCCGGTTGCCCGTTCGACGTGCCGCGACTCAACCCGGAAGACAACCGCGTCTATAAATGTACGCTGTGCGTTGACCGCGTGACCGTTGGCCAGGAACCGGCCTGCGTGAAAACCTGCCCAACGGGTGCTATCCACTTTGGTTCCAAAGAGGACATGAAAACGTTGGCTGGCGAGCGTGTGGCAGAACTGAAAACCCGTGGTTACGACAATGCTGGCCTGTACGATCCGGCGGGCGTAGGTGGGACGCACGTGATGTATGTGTTGCACCATGCCGACAAACCGAATCTGTACCACGGTCTGCCGGAGAACCCGGAAATCAGCGCCACCGTGAAATTCTGGAAAGGGATCTGGAAGCCTCTTGCAGCGGTCGGCTTTGCCGCGACCTTTGCGGCCAGCATCTTCCACTACGTCGGTGTCGGTCCAAACCGTGCGGATGAGGAAGAGAACAACCTGCATGAAGAGAAAGACGATGAGGTGCGCAAATGAAAAGACGTGACACCATCGTGCGCTACACCGCGCCGGAACGCATCAACCACTGGGTCACCGCCTTCTGCTTCGTGCTGGCGGCGGTGAGCGGGCTGGGCTTTTTCTTCCCGTCCTTCAACTGGCTGATGCAAATCATGGGCACACCGCAACTGGCGCGTATTCTGCACCCGTTTGTGGGCGTCATCATGTTTGCCTCGTTCATCATCATGTTCTTCCGTTACTGGCACCACAACCTGATTAACCGGGATGACATTTTTTGGGCGAAGAACATTCGCAAGATTGTCGTCAACGAAGAGGTGGGTGACACCGGGCGGTATAACTTCGGCCAGAAATGCGTGTTCTGGGCGGCGATTATCTTCCTGGTGCTGCTGCTGGTGAGCGGTGTGATCATCTGGCGTCCGTACTTTGCGCCAGCGTTCTCCATTCCGGTGATCCGCTTCGCGTTAATGCTGCATTCATTTGCCGCCGTCGCGCTGATTGTGGTTATCATGGTGCATATTTACGCCGCGCTGTGGGTAAAAGGTACTATTACCGCGATGGTAGAGGGCTGGGTAACCCGCTCCTGGGCGAAGAAGCATCACCCGCGCTGGTACCGTGAAGTTCGCGAAAAGCAGGATAAGACCCAGTCGTAAGCAAAGGCTGTTCGTGAACCGATAAGATAACGCCGGAGACTGAGTTTCCGGCGTTTTTTTAAGGGATATTTTTGGCCTGACAGGCCGTTTTGACAACTTTTTGACAACTTTATACAGATTACAGACCAACCGACGTTACGGTCGCATAAGAATGGAGTCGATTCTTAAGACAAGGAGACGTACCGTGAATCTCAAACACCTCTTCGCAGCCCTGGCAATGGGACTGCTTGCGACAACAACGGCGGCACAACCGCCCGCGCCGAAAGTGACGATTAAATCCGAACTGGCTTCCCCTCTGGTGCTGGAAAACAGCCAGGACAAAAACTACCTCAAAGTGTCACTGACGGGTTTCCCGCTGCATGCAACCAAACGCAGCCCGATCAACCTCGCGCTGGTGATTGACCGCTCCGGCTCTATGGGCGGCGAGCGTATCGAACAAGCCACAGAAGCTGCCGTAATGGCGGTGAACACTTTAAGCGCCCAGGACACGCTCTCGGTGGTGATTTACGACGACGTCGTGGATGTCATTGTGCCGGCGGCCAAAGTCGACAATAAAGCGAAACTTATCAGCCAAATCCGTGAACGACTGACCGCACGCGGCGGTACTGCCCTGTTTGCCGGTGTTAGCCGCGGTATCAAAGAAAACAGTAAATTCCTCGATAAGGCCCATGTTAACCGCATCATCCTGCTGTCTGATGGTCAGGCGAACATCGGCCCTTCCTCCACCAGCGAGCTGGCAGAACTGGGTAAGATTGCCGCCCGCAAAGGGATTGCCATCACGACGATGGGTATTGGCGAAGGCTACAATGAAGATCTGATGGCGGCGATTGCCCAGTACAGCGATGGCAACCACGTGTTTGTACAAAACACCGATGCCCTGGAGAAGGCATTTGCCCATGAATTTGGCGATGTCATGTCCGTCGTCGCTCAGGATGTGGTGGTGCAAATTAACGTCGCCGACAACGTTAAGCCACTTCGCCTGCTGGGGCGTGAAGGTGAAATCCGCGACAACACGGTGACCGTTAAACTGAACCAGCTTTACGCCAATCAGGAGAAATATGTCATGCTGGAAGTGCTGCCGGCGAAAGGCCAGGCCGCACAAAGCAAGCCGCTCGCTGAGGTCAACGTCAGCTATAACAACCTCGCCACCGGGCAGAAAGAGCGTTGGGATGACAAGATGGCCGTCAGCTATACCGCCTCAGCCAACGAGGTTCAGAAAGCGCAGGTGGAGGATGTGATCGTCGATTCCGCCATTCAGAAATCCGCCATTCAGAATGAGCAGGCGTTACAGCTCATCGATGAAGGCAAAATGGACGAGGCGAAAGCGATCCTGCGCGAAAACTCCAGTACACTCAGCGCGTTACCGCTTAGCGCACCGGCCGCCAGAATGAAGGCACAGGCGAGCGCAGAGGAAAATCTTAAGTTGCTGGACAGGATGGAAAGCGAAAGCAAAGAAGCGTCGCGCAAGTCGCTGAAAGAACAGAGTTATAAAACCAAAAACCAGAGTTCGAAATCGAACTGATCCACAAGGAGTGCTGGATGTTCAGACGCAAGCCGATTTATCTCGTCATTACATTGATGTTTTTTATTCTGCTTGCTTACCTGGGCGTTCGCACTCTGGAACATGAAGTCTTGTTGCGTCAGTACCAGACCCAAACCCTGGCGAAATCGCAAACCGCCAGCGTCGCCAGGGGGATCGAAAATATTCTGCAGCAAAAAGCCTCCCGCCTGCATGCGATTGGCGATTTTATCGACCCCGCAGAAGTCGCCACCCTCAGCGCGCTTAAAGAGAACGACAGCGACATTGCCGACGTCTTTATGCTGCGGAAAAATCATCTCCTCTATCCCGATGAGCATCAGCCGTTGAGCAACAAGGATAAAGAGTGGGTGCGCCTGCTCAGCCCGCTGGTCAACGATCCCAGCCAACTTGCCAGTCATATGACACAAAGCGAGCAGGACACGCCACAGGCCGGCTGGTTTATTAGTTTTGAGACTCCGGAACCGCTGTTGATCTACTGGCGGCAGAAAGAGGGGGCGATCATCGGCTTTCGCCTCTCCTGGGTACAGCTGATGATGGATATGGCGAACGGCATACAGGTGAACCCGGGGGATCCGCAGCAGATTGTCAGGGTGACGGAAAACGGCCGTCAGCTTTATCAGAACGCGCAGGCGGATCTGCGGCGGCTCACTTTACTGGACTCCCGCACGCTGGCGTATCCACTCACAACGTGGCAGGTCAGCGCTTACGGCGTCAACGCACCGCTCTGGCATATCTGGCTGTGGGGCGGCGCATTAATCGTCCTGCTGCTTCTCGCCGTCGCACTGTTGGGCGTCTCGCTGTGGCGGGAATATACCCGCGCGGCGCGTCAGGCGCGCCAGCAGGTCGATTTTGTCAGCCAGGTGTCACACGAACTGAAAACACCGCTGACCAACATCACGCTCTATGCCGAACTGCTGCGCGAAGGGCTGGATGATGAACAAACGCATGAGAGACGCTATGTGGATGTGATCACTCAGGAAGGCCAGCGGTTATCACGGCTTATCCAGAATATCCTGACCTTTACGCGCGCACCGAAACTGCATCTTCAGCCAGTCAATCTCCGCCGTCTGATGACAGAAATTACGCAGATCTTTACGCCTGCGTTGCAGGCTAAAGGCATGACGATTCACATGTCCTGCCCTGAGAATCTGATATTGCACAGCGATCGCGACGTGATCACGCAAATTGTCAGCAACTTTCTCAGTAATGCCGAAAAATACGCTTCGCAGGGCCAGCGCGTGGATCTGACCGTTGAACACGTTGCGGAAAACGTGGAGATCGCCGTTCGCGACTATGGTCCCGGTATTGCGGAAAATGAGATGTCCTTGATCTTCCGCCCGTTTTATCGGGTCAAATCCTCCATTACCGAGGGTGTTTCAGGTACCGGTATTGGGCTCACCATCGCTTGCCAACTGGCGCAACGCCTGCACGGAAAGATTCAGGTAACGGCGCAAGAGCCAGGCGTCCGCTTTACCCTTACGCTGCCGCAGGGATGAGAATATGAAGATACTGATTGCCGAAGATGATGCAAACATCCGCCAGGGTCTGGTGGATGCACTGTCGCGCGAGGGTTATTCGATCATAGCAGCACCGAACGGGCGCGCGGCGCTGGAGAGTTATCATCGCGACAAACCGGACTTTGTGCTGTTAGACATCATGATGCCCGAAATGGATGGCTATACCGTCTGCCGGGAAATTCGCCGCCAGAACGAACACATTCCCATCGTGTTTCTCTCCGCCAAAGATGAGGAGATCGACCGTGTCGTGGGGCTGGAACTGGGTGCAGATGACTACATCAGCAAACCGTTTGGTATTCATGAACTGCGGGCGCGGATAAAAACCATCGCCCGTCGTTGTTTAAACCATAGCGCCACGCAGCCTAACCTCAGTTTTGCTTTTGGCGACCTGACGGTGTTCCCGAATGAACTGTGCGCCTGGCGCGGCGAGCAAAAGCTGGAGCTGACGCTGCGGGAAGTTCGCATTTTAAGCTGTCTTGAGCGTCATAAAAATCAGGTGGTTACGCGCGATATGTTGTTCGATGCGGCGTGGGGGTACGACTATTTGCCCAATAGCCGTACGCTGGATCAGCACATTTCCCGGCTCCGCAAAGTCATCGAACAGGATGCCAATCAGCCGCAGCTAATCCGAACGGTGCATGGTCTGGGGTATCGATATCAGGTATCGTAACGCACACATTGCGATGTCACCGCTATAACCCGCAGGCCGATTGCGGTTATCATTAATGACATTCACCAGCGCGGGCGCGAAATGCCCGCCAATTCACAGAGCGGATTACACCTAGCTAAATCTGCCTAACCAGGAAGTGACTGAATGAGCATTCGTATCATCCCGCAAGATGAGCTGGAAAAGAGCGAGAAACGCGCGACGGATATGATTCCACCGTTATTATTCCCCCGGCTCAAAAATCTGTATAACCGTCGCGCCGAGCGTCTGCGCGAACTGGCTGAGAATAACCCGCTGGGAGATTACCTGCGCTTTGCTGCGCTGATCGCCCATGCCCAGGAAGTGGTGCTGTATGACCATCCGTTGCAGATGGATCTCACTGCACGCATCAAAGAAGCCAACGCTCAGGGTAAGCCGCCGCTGGATATCCACGTTCTGCCACGCGATAAGCACTGGCAGAAACTGCTGCACTCGCTGATCGCCGAACTGAAACCGGAGATGAGCGGCCCGGCGCTGGCGGTGATCGAAAATCTGGAAAAAGCCTCCGAACAGGAACTGGAACAGATGGCCAGCGCTCTGTTTGCCTCCGATTTCGCCGCGGTCAGCAGCGATAAGGCCCCGTTCATCTGGGCCGCGCTGTCGCTGTACTGGGCGCAAATGGCCAGCCTTATCCCGGGTAAAGCCCGCGCGGAATACGGCGAACAACGTCAGTACTGCCCGGTGTGCGGCTCGATGCCGGTCTCCAGCATGGTGCAAATTGGCACCACCCAGGGACTGCGCTATCTGCACTGCAACCTTTGTGAAACCGAGTGGCATGTGGTTCGTGTTAAATGCAGCAACTGCGAGCAAAGCCGCGATCTGCACTACTGGTCACTGGACAATGAGCAGGCGGCAATCAAAGCCGAAAGCTGCGGTGACTGTGGAACCTACCTTAAGATCCTCTATCAGGAAAAAGACCCGAAAGTGGAAGCCGTCGCCGACGACCTCGCGTCGCTGGTACTGGACGCGCGCATGGAGCAAGAAGGCTTCGCCCGCAGTTCCATCAACCCGTTCCTGTTCCCGGGAGAAGGGGAGTAAACGCCTTCAACAGGTGATGCCGGGCGGTGCTTATCGTCCGGCTTGCAACTGATAAGGCGTAATGACGCCAGGTATCCCCGCGAAATCTCTGGTGTTGCGCGTCACAAGCGCAAACCGATGAATCTGCGCGGTAGCCAGAATGATCGCGTCCGGAAGTTTCATCCCATATTCCTGCCTGAGATTCACGCTTCGCTCAGCAATTTCCTGTGAAACGCCGATGATGTTGAACGCACTCAACGCCACACGTGTACGATATTCCTGATGGTATTTTTTTGCCCCCACCATGACTTCCATCCAGGTAACCAGGCTGATGGCATTCTGCGGCGGATACGCTTCCAGTACATGCTGTGCTTCCTGGTGCCCGCTGAATAAATCAATCAGGATATTGGTATCGAACAGCACGGGTCCCTTTTGCATTACCATTCCTCGCGTAGCGTCCTCTGATACTCAACGCCGTCTTCCTCACAACCCTGCCAGAGCCCCAGCGCATTGGAAATTGTGGTTTCAGCCTGGCCTTGCCTTTCAAGGTACTGTTCAACCGCTTCGCGCAGCAACTCCGCACGGGGCAGATTCCGCTGCTGCTTGAGATCGTCAAGGCGTTTGATCACCTCATCGGATAAGTCGAGTAATATTCTGCCCATGTCCATTCCAGCCATTATGCTCACATATACCTCCAGTATATCATTGGCGAATAATTTTCAAACAACATACACCGTCGGCAAGCAGGAAAAAAGCGATCCCCGTAGTGACTTTTCCTTTTGCGAGGCGCTTTCCAGAATTTTACTCTGCCCTAAATCCACCATTCTCTTTCATGAAAAACCAGGTTATAACACTGTATATTCATACAGATTTTAGGGATTAAGAAAATGGCGCTTGAAAACGGGATTGCACAACGGGTCGAGGAATTTATCGCGGCGGGACGTCCTTCTGTTCGTCGGCAACATATTGATGACCGGAGAGCAGGCTATATCGCCAGTACCGCGCTGGCCGGAAAGACCGAAACGCGCGTAGAGGTCAGCGATGTTGAACTGGAGGGGATGACGCTGCGCGTCGTATCACCGCACCATGCTTCGGGTGCTCTGCCCTGCGTTATTTACTACCACGGCGGCTGTTTCGTGAGCGGCGGATTTGCCACGCATGATAATCAGTTGCGACAACTGGCGTATACCAGCGGTTGCCGGGTGATTGCCGTACAATACCGCCTCGCACCAGAACACACGTTTCCTGCGGCGCATGACGATGCTGAAAAAGGGGCCAACCTGATCTGGCAATATGCGAAACAGCTTGGCGTTGAACGCCAGCACATCACGCTTGCCGGGGACAGTGCGGGCGGACACCTGGCGCTGGTGACAGCATTGCGCCTGAAGGCAGCAAAGCAATGGCTGCCCGCACAATTGATGCTGATCTACCCGATGCTCGACGCGACCGCAAAATGTGAGAGCTATACCCGCAACGGTCTGGACTACATCATTACCCGCGACACGTTGCTAACCGGGTATGAGATGTATATGCCCCATACCGATCGCCAGCATCCCGAAGCCAGCCCGCTCTGGCGAGATGATCTCAGCGGCTTACCGCCTACGCACATCATCACCGCTGAATTTGATCCGCTGTGCGACGAAGGCGAACTTTTGTATGAGCGACTGACGACCCAACACGTCGACTGCACCTGCCAGCGCTACCTCGGCGTGATTCATGGTTTTTTCCAGCTAGCTGGCGTCAGCCATGCGGCGCGCAGCGCAATGCAGGATATCGCCTGGCGCGTGACTATCCCGTCCGTTAGCGAAGAATAGAGAAGGGAGTTCCCCCTACTCTTCCTCGTTTCCGCCTTCTTCATAGGGACCAAACGGTTTGGCGGGCAGGACGATGTAAATACCTTCAAAAATAGCGCCCGGTGTGTCATTGCCCAGCAGCTCTACCTGCAGTTGAACCCGCGCCTTTTTCCCACGCGCCAGACGGTCAAGATCGCCGCTCAACGAGCCGAGATCGGCAACCGCGGCGGGTCTGCCGCTGATAGGTTTGCTATAGCGGATATGGGCGTCAGCGAGAATGATCGTGCCCCCAAGATGGCGCTCACGCAGCATCAGCCAGATAAGCCCCCAGCCGGTCAGCGTAGCCAGCGAAAACAGGCTCCCGGCAAACAGCGTGTGGTGCGGATTTTGATTGCCCGTCTCCGGCATGGTGGTAATAAATTTTTGCCCGGTGTACTGCTGAATACGTACACCCATCTTCTCGCTCAGCGGGATGTGCTCATACCACGCCTGCTGTAGCTGTCCGCACCAGTCGCCGCGATGCAAAATGTCATCGAGCGAGGCAATCGGTTTGATCATCAAAAAGTGGCGAACCGGCGTAGTTTGCGGCGTGGTGATTTCGCCCTGATTGACAAAACCCAGTTTGGCGAAGAATTCGACAGCGTCTTCCCGTGCGCTACAGGTCACTCGTTTGACCCCTTCCTGACGTGCGACGGACTCCAGCGTCATTGCCATCAGCGTTCCCAGCCCCTTTTCCTGCACGGTGGGATCGACAGCCATGAAACGGATGGAAGCCTCATTATCGGCATTGATGTACAACCGCCCGACGGCAACCAGATTGCCCTCTTCATCGACCACCATCTGGTGGTGCGCCATTGCGTCCCAGGCATCACGCTCGGAACCCTTCGGTTGATGCAGCGGCTTGCGCAGCATTTCCCAGCGAAACTGATAGTAACGCTCTAATTCTTCTTCTGTTTGCGGTACTCGAAGGTGATACATAGCGGTACTCTCTCTTGTAACCCGCGGCCACGCCGGAAGCTGATTCATACCTGTAACCAGAACGTCACGGGGCCGTCATTCACCAGCGCAACCTGCATATCCGCAGCGAAGCGTCCGGTCTGCGTATTCATGTCCTGCTGGCGGCAGCGTTCGACGAAATAATCGTACAGGGCCTCCGCCCGCTCCGGCGTCGCCCCTTTAGAGAACCCCGGACGCATGCCGCGTTCGGTATCCGCCGCCAGCGTAAATTGTGAAACCACCAGCACACTCCCGCCCGCCTGTTGCACGTTCAGGTTCATTTTGCCTTCGGCATCGCTAAAAATACGGTAGCCAAGCACACGTTCACACAGGCGATTCGCTTTCTGCTCGTCGTCATCCTTTTCGACACCCAACAACACTAAAAGTCCTGAGCCAATTTCACCCGTCACTTCGTCCTCCACGGTGACGCTGGCACGGGTTACGCGCTGAATTAATGCAATCATGGTTGGTCTGCTTCTTCTTGTTCTGCGGCTTGTTTGAGTTTGCGGTATTCCCCGAGAGTGACAGTTATTTCCGCACCAAGCAAGACGATACACCACGTCCAGTACACCCAGACAAACAAAATGGGTACCACCGCTAACACGCCGTAAATAAGCTGATATGACGGGAACATGGTGATATAAAGCGCGAAACCTTTCTTTCCGGCCTCGAACAGGACCGCAGCGACAAAGGCGCCGACAATCGCATCCCGATTCGGTACGCGCGTGGTCGGCACCACGCTGTAGAGGAGCCAGAATGAGAGCCAGGAGAGGATCAGCGGGAAGAGACGCAGCACATCATCAATCACGGTATTGAGATCGCTGGCCCAGCGTAATGAGAGAAGATAGGAACTGATCGCCAGACTGGCCCCTGCCAGTAATGGTCCCAGCGTCAAAATCATCCAGTACACGGCAAAGGAGTACACTTTTGGCCGCGTGCGCGTGCTGCGCCAGATAGTATTCAGCGCGCTATCAATGGCATACATCAACAGCAGCGCGGTGACGATTAACCCGCAGGCCCCCACCGCCGTCATTTTGTTGGAGTTGGCGACAAACTGCTCAATGTAACGTTGAATCACATCGCCTGTTGCCGGGATAAAGTTGGCAAAAATAAAGTGTCGCAACTGGACGCTGACATCGGAAAACATCGGAAAAGCGGCGAAAAGCGCAAATACAACGGCGATCAGCGGCACCAATGAGAGCAACGAGACGTAGGCAAGATTCCCTGCCAGGGTCGTCATATTGTCCTCATCAATGCGCTTCCAGAGGAGCTTCAGCCAGGCCCAGATCGGTCGGGTATGATGCCTGGCTTTTTGATGCACGGTTTTTAGCATAACAACTTCGCGAAATACTCAGGAATGACGGTTTTATCGGTCACCAGAATGCTGGTTATCCCCAACTGGTTGGCCCCTTCTATATTATCGATGTTGTCGTCAAAAAAGACCGTGTCGCTCGCTGAAAAACCCTCTTGCTGTAACACATGCTGATAAATCCGTGTCTCCGGCTTGCGCATCCCCAGATCCTGCGACAAATAAATATGGTCCGCCGCCTGGCGAATTTCTGGATATTCCTCTGGCCAGAACGTCGTATGCAGCCGGTTGGTGTTCGACAGGACGACCACGCGATGCCCCTGCTCACGCAGTTTCTGCATGATATCGATAACCTCAGGCCGTAGCGCGACAAAAACGGCCTGCCAGCCATGGGAAAACTGTTCGTAGCTCAGCGACAGATCCATCTCATGACAAAGGGCCTCGGCAAATGCTTCATCGGTGATTTCTCCCCGTTCGTGCTGATGGAAGGCCTCACCCATCGTAAAGCTCTGCTTTAACGACGCCAGCGGCACACGGCTCAGATCGCTCCAGGTACCTAATACGCGGTTGAAGTCGATATCGACAATCACATTACCTAAATCAAAGATATAGAGCATGTCCCTTCTCCTTACTTGCCGTGGATGAATAACTGTAGCGGGAAAGGGGCGTTTTGACTATGTACCCGTCAGGGAAAGATGAAGGAAAAAAAGGCGATGCCCTGAGAGCATCGCCTTGTTCTGGTGTGATATTTCTCGGTTTCTTAGAAGCTGTATTTCACCCCGAGCATCGCAGAGGTATCGCTGTAGCTGTTGTCGCCCATTTGCTGCGCCACGTTACCCCACACCTGCAGACGCGGGTTGATTTGCCCTTCAATACCCACTTTCAGCTCACCAATGTTACGTGTCCCGCTGATGTCATCCTTGATGGAGCCCATCTGTACGGTCTGGTTATTGGTGTTGTGGATCCAGTTCGCTTCAATGAACGGCTGGAAATCACGGCCTTTATCGGTATCTTTCTCCGCATGACATTTCAGGTAAGCACGGACGCCGAGGCGAGTCATCAGGTTGCCGTCAGTTTTGTCTTTAACCACCGTCCCGTTGTGCTCACGATGTGAATCGGCCTGCACGTCCATCCAGATAACCTGCGCTTTCGGTTGGAGCCAGTAGGTTTTATTTTCACTTTCCCTGACCAGGAAGCTATAACCCCCTTCAACAGACGCCGTGATACCGTCGGATTTGTAGTTTTCGCTGGCCAGATGTTCGCCGCTAACGGTGTTATCAAACCAGTTATACAGTACCCAGCTATCCAGATAGGTCCCGGTCTTATCCGCTTCATTGGCATACCAGGTGGCATACAGACCGACGCTGTAACCATCTACCTGTCCACGAGACGAATAGCCAGTGTAACTGTTACGGGTTTTACTTTTCTGGTTGGCATAACCCGCCATGGCACCCAGATGCCAGCGATCGAGGCCGTCGCTGCTCCACTGCGCCAGGTCGCCGCCTAACTGCAAAACATAACGGTTAGCGTTGGTTTTCAACTGCCCGCTGCCGTCAGTAAAGCGATTATGGCCCCCTACGTTACGCATCCACATACTGGTGACTTTTTCTTCGCCAGTCAGCATATCGGTATACTGAGTTTCACCCAGACGGTCATGCAGACGGGTGATAAACATCGTATTGGCCGCATAGTTGTTCGCCAGATAACTCCCGA
>NZ_LIFT01000032.1:0-28925 GCF_001297795.1 Citrobacter sp. CtB7.12
CAGATCGATAACGCGCCGGAAGAAAAAGCTCGTGGTATCACCATCAACACTTCTCACGTTGAATATGACACCCCGACTCGCCACTACGCACACGTAGACTGCCCGGGCCACGCCGACTATGTTAAAAACATGATCACCGGTGCTGCGCAGATGGACGGCGCGATCCTGGTTGTTGCTGCGACTGACGGCCCGATGCCGCAGACTCGTGAGCACATCCTGCTGGGTCGTCAGGTAGGCGTTCCGTACATCATCGTGTTCCTGAACAAATGCGACATGGTTGATGACGAAGAGCTGCTGGAACTGGTAGAAATGGAAGTTCGTGAACTTCTGTCTCAGTACGATTTCCCGGGCGACGACACCCCGATCGTTCGTGGTTCTGCTCTGAAAGCGCTGGAAGGCGACGCAGAGTGGGAAGCGAAAATCATCGAACTGGCTGGCTTCCTGGATTCTTACATCCCGGAACCAGAGCGTGCGATTGACAAGCCGTTCCTGCTGCCGATCGAAGACGTATTCTCCATCTCCGGTCGTGGTACCGTTGTTACCGGTCGTGTAGAACGCGGTATCATCAAAGTGGGCGAAGAAGTTGAAATCGTTGGTATCAAAGAGACTGCCAAGTCTACCTGTACTGGCGTTGAAATGTTCCGCAAACTGCTGGACGAAGGCCGTGCGGGTGAGAACGTTGGTGTTCTGCTGCGTGGTATCAAACGTGAAGAAATCGAACGTGGTCAGGTACTGGCTAAGCCGGGCACCATCAAGCCGCACACGATGTTCGAATCCGAAGTGTACATCCTGTCCAAAGACGAAGGCGGCCGTCATACTCCGTTCTTCAAAGGCTACCGTCCGCAGTTCTACTTCCGTACAACTGACGTGACTGGCACCATCGAACTGCCGGAAGGCGTTGAGATGGTAATGCCGGGCGACAACATCAAAATGGTTGTTACCCTGATCCACCCGATCGCGATGGACGACGGTCTGCGTTTCGCAATCCGTGAAGGCGGCCGTACTGTAGGTGCGGGCGTTGTTGCTAAAGTAATGAGCTAATAATTACTCATTAGTTCTGCACTTAAAAAGGGCGCTTCGGCGCCCTTTTTGCTGCCCGTTATTTGTCTTGTCACATTTCTTCGCAATTTTAACTCCGCTCCCGTTACGCAGAGATAATTGTGCTATTGTAATTATAACTATTCTCATTTACACTTTGCGCAGAAATTGAACGGGAGCGATCATGTACGTTTGTTTGTGTAATGGTGTAAGTGATAAAAAAATTCGCCAGGCGGTACGTCAGTTTCATCCTCAATCCTTCCAGCAGTTACGCAAGTTTATTCCTGTGGGAAATCAATGCGGTAAATGCGTTCGTGCGGCACGCGAAGTCATGCAGGATGAATTAATGCAAATGCCAGAATTTAAAGAGATCGCCTGAGTCACACTCTTTTTTTTGACATCCCTGTAGCCCCATCTATGCTCTGGAGAGTGGAAGCGGAGGGACTATAAAATGAAAGGTGATGTTAAAATCATAAATTATCTCAATAAACTATTGGGAAATGAGCTTGTCGCGATCAACCAGTATTTTCTCCATGCACGTATGTTCAAAAATTGGGGCCTGACTCGCCTCAATGAGATCGAGTACCATGAATCCATCGATGAAATGAAACACGCGGATAAATATATTGAGCGTATTTTGTTTCTGGAAGGGATCCCGAACCTACAGGATCTCGGCAAATTGGGGATTGGCGAAGATGTCGAAGAGATGCTGCAGTCCGATCTTCGGTTAGAGCTCGAAGGGGCGAAAAACTTACGTGAAGCTATCGCCTATGCCGATACCGTTCATGATTATGTCAGCCGGGATATGATGATCGAAATCCTTGCGGATGAAGAAGGACATATCGACTGGCTGGAGACAGAACTGGATCTCATCTCGAAAATTGGCCTGCAAAATTATCTGCAGTCGCAAATCAAAGTGACCAGCTAATCGCCCCTGAGGTGAGACGACAATATCCGGTGATGAAACCCGCAGCTGCCAGAAATGGCCCAAAAGGCAGCGGGTTTTTTAATGCCGACTTTCCATGCACTATCCCCACAACCACGATACCGAAACACCCCAGTAGCGCCGCCCAAAAGACTAATGAAGGCAAAAACATCCACCCATGCCAGGCACCTAGTGCGGCAAGGAATTTCACATCACCATAGCCGAGTCCTTCTCGCTTACGAAGCAGCCAATAACTCCAGTAGATAAAGGCAAAGCTGGCGTAACCCGCGACGGCGCCCCATACGGCATCGGCAAGTTGTGTCGGGATGATGCACAGGTGAAAGATGAATCCACCCCACAGCAACGGGCAGGTAAACCGGTCCGGCAGTCGTCTGCTGCGCATATCGCAGAAACTCAGAGTTAAAGACAATGCGGTATACAGCAGCAGAAAGGGTAGGGCAGCAGACATCGTGTCATCCTCCATCAACCATGGCGTTACTTTAAAGAAGGTTGATAAGGGAGCAAGGCGCTATTATGGGTATTGCGGGATGCTTTCCAGTAAATCCGCTGCGTTTCTTTCACAACATACAATCCCGGAACCCTGTTCGCATTACGCGCGAAGTGTTTAATATCTACGCGACACTTGCTTCAGACTGATATTTGCGTATAATGCGCGGGCTTGTCTTAATTGACGGCAGGTTCGATCTGAACCTCGGATAGCCGATTTGGCTGTCTAACAATGCTCCCAATCGGGGAGCTACGTAAGAACGGTTACACTCTCCCATCAATCGTAATGGGTCTGAGGAGTAATCATTTTCGTTTATAAAATAATTGGAGCTCTGGTCTCATGCAGAACCAAAGAATCCGTATCCGCCTTAAAGCGTTTGATCATCGTCTGATCGATCAATCAACCGCGGAAATCGTCGAGACTGCTAAGCGCACTGGTGCGCAAGTCCGTGGTCCGATCCCGCTGCCGACCCGCAAAGAGCGTTTCACCGTTCTGATCTCTCCGCACGTCAACAAAGACGCGCGTGATCAGTACGAGATTCGTACTCACAAGCGTCTGGTTGACATCGTTGAGCCAACTGAAAAAACCGTTGATGCTCTGATGCGTCTGGACCTGGCTGCCGGTGTAGACGTGCAGATCAGCCTGGGTTAATCAGGTCATCGAGCGATTGAGAGGTTGATACAATGATTGGTTTAGTCGGTAAAAAAGTGGGTATGACCCGCATCTTCACTGAAGATGGCGTATCTATCCCAGTAACCGTAATCGAAGTTGAAGCAAACCGCGTTACTCAGGTTAAAGATCTGGCTAGCGATGGCTATCGTGCTATTCAGGTTACCACGGGTGCTAAAAAAGCTAACCGTGTAACCAAGCCGGAAGCTGGTCACTTTGCTAAAGCTGGCGTAGAAGCTGGCCGCGGCCTGTGGGAGTTCCGTCTGGCAGATGGTGAAGAATTCACTGTTGGTCAGAGCATTAGCGTTGAACTGTTTGCTGACGTTAAAAAAGTTGACGTAACCGGTACCTCTAAAGGTAAAGGTTTCGCAGGTACCGTTAAGCGCTGGAACTTCCGTACCCAGGACGCGACTCACGGTAACTCCTTGTCTCACCGCGTTCCGGGTTCTATCGGTCAGAACCAGACTCCGGGCAAAGTGTTCAAAGGCAAGAAAATGGCAGGCCAGATGGGTAACGAGCGTGTAACCGTTCAGAGCCTTGACGTAGTACGCGTTGACGCTGAGCGCAACCTGCTGCTGGTTAAAGGTGGTGTTCCGGGTGCGACCGGTTGCGACCTGATCGTTAAACCAGCTGTGAAGGCGTAAGGGGATAGCAATGGAATTAGTATTGAAAGACGCGCAGAGCGCGCTGACTGTTTCCGAAACTACCTTCGGTCGTGATTTCAACGAAGCGCTGGTTCACCAGGTTGTTGTTGCTTATGCAGCTGGTGCTCGTCAGGGTACTCGTGCTCAGAAGACTCGTGCTGAAGTAACTGGTTCAGGCAAAAAACCGTGGCGCCAGAAAGGTACCGGCCGTGCGCGTTCAGGTTCTATCAAGAGCCCGATCTGGCGTTCCGGTGGCGTAACCTTCGCTGCTCGTCCGCAGGACCACAGTCAAAAAGTAAACAAAAAGATGTACCGCGGCGCGCTGAAAAGCATTCTGTCCGAACTGGTACGTCAGGATCGTCTGATCGTTGTCGAGAAGTTCTCTGTAGAAGCGCCTAAAACTAAGCTGCTGGCACAGAAACTGAAAGACATGGCTCTGGAAGATGTGCTGATCATCACCGGTGAGCTGGACGAAAACCTGTTCCTGGCTGCGCGCAACCTGCACAAGGTTGACGTACGCGATGCAACTGGTATCGACCCGGTTAGCCTGATCGCCTTCGACAAAGTCGTAATGACTGCTGATGCTGTTAAGCAAGTTGAGGAGATGCTGGCATGATTCGTGAAGAACGTCTGCTGAAGGTGCTGCGTGCACCGCACGTTTCTGAAAAAGCGTCTACTGCGATGGAAAAAACTAACACCATCGTTCTCAAAGTTGCTAAAGACGCGACCAAAGCAGAGATCAAAGCTGCTGTGCAGAAACTGTTTGAAGTCGAAGTCGAAGTCGTTAACACCCTGGTTGTTAAAGGGAAAGTTAAACGTCACGGACAGCGTATCGGTCGTCGTAGCGACTGGAAAAAAGCTTACGTCACCCTGAAGGAAGGCCAGAATCTGGACTTCGTTGGCGGCGCTGAGTAAGTCGGAGGAGTAATACAATGGCAGTTGTTAAATGTAAACCGACATCTCCGGGTCGTCGCCACGTAGTTAAAGTGGTTAACCCTGAGCTGCACAAGGGCAAACCTTTTGCTCCGTTGCTGGAAAAAAACAGCAAATCCGGTGGTCGTAACAACAATGGCCGTATCACCACCCGTCATATCGGTGGTGGCCACAAGCAGGCATACCGTATTGTTGACTTCAAACGCAACAAAGATGGTATTCCGGCAGTTGTTGAACGTCTTGAGTACGATCCGAACCGTTCCGCGAACATCGCGCTGGTTCTGTACAAAGACGGTGAGCGCCGTTACATCCTGGCCCCTAAAGGCCTGAAAGCGGGCGACCAGATCCAATCTGGCGTTGATGCTGCAATCAAACCAGGCAACACCCTGCCGATGCGCAATATCCCGGTTGGTTCTACCGTTCATAACGTAGAAATGAAACCAGGTAAAGGCGGTCAGCTGGCACGTTCCGCTGGTACTTACGTTCAGATCGTTGCTCGTGATGGTGCTTATGTCACCCTGCGTCTGCGTTCTGGTGAAATGCGTAAAGTCGAAGCAGACTGCCGTGCAACTCTGGGCGAAGTTGGCAATGCTGAGCATATGCTGCGCGTTCTGGGTAAAGCTGGTGCTGCACGCTGGCGTGGTGTTCGTCCGACCGTTCGCGGTACCGCGATGAACCCAGTCGACCACCCACATGGTGGTGGTGAAGGTCGTAACTTTGGTAAGCACCCGGTAACTCCGTGGGGCGTTCAAACCAAAGGTAAGAAGACCCGCAGCAACAAGCGTACTGATAAATTCATCGTACGTCGCCGTAGCAAATAATTTTAGAGGATAAGCCATGCCACGTTCTCTCAAGAAAGGTCCTTTTATTGACCTGCACTTGCTGAAGAAGGTAGAGAAAGCGGTGGAAAGCGGAGACAAGAAGCCCCTGCGCACTTGGTCCCGTCGTTCAACGATCTTTCCTAACATGATCGGTTTGACCATCGCTGTCCATAATGGTCGTCAGCACGTTCCAGTATTTGTAACCGATGAAATGGTCGGTCACAAACTGGGTGAATTCGCACCGACTCGTACTTATCGCGGCCATGCTGCTGATAAAAAAGCGAAGAAGAAATAAGGTAGGAGGAAGAGATGGAAACTATCGCTAAACATCGCCATGCTCGTTCTTCTGCTCAGAAGGTTCGCCTTGTTGCTGACCTGATTCGCGGTAAGAAAGTGTCGCAGGCTCTGGATATTCTGACCTACACCAACAAGAAAGCGGCTGTACTGGTCAAGAAGGTACTGGAATCTGCCATTGCTAACGCTGAACACAACGATGGCGCTGACATTGACGATCTGAAAGTTACGAAAATTTTCGTAGACGAAGGCCCGAGCATGAAGCGCATTATGCCGCGTGCAAAAGGTCGTGCAGATCGCATCCTGAAGCGCACCAGCCACATCACTGTGGTTGTGTCCGATCGCTGAGACTCTGGAGACTAGCAATGGGTCAGAAAGTACATCCTAATGGTATTCGCCTGGGTATTGTAAAACCATGGAACTCTACCTGGTTTGCGAACACCAAAGAATTCGCTGACAACCTGGACAGCGATTTTAAAGTACGTCAGTACCTGACTAAGGAACTGGCTAAAGCGTCCGTATCTCGTATCGTTATCGAGCGTCCGGCTAAGAGCATCCGTGTGACTATTCACACTGCTCGCCCGGGTATCGTTATCGGTAAGAAAGGTGAAGACGTAGAAAAACTGCGTAAGGTCGTAGCGGATATCGCTGGCGTTCCTGCACAGATCAATATCGCCGAAGTTCGTAAACCTGAACTGGACGCAAAACTGGTTGCTGACAGCATCACTTCTCAGCTGGAACGTCGTGTTATGTTCCGTCGTGCGATGAAGCGTGCTGTACAGAACGCAATGCGTCTGGGCGCTAAAGGGATCAAAGTTGAAGTTAGCGGCCGTCTGGGCGGCGCGGAAATCGCACGTACCGAATGGTACCGCGAAGGTCGCGTACCGCTGCACACTCTGCGTGCTGACATCGACTACAACACCTCTGAAGCGCACACCACTTACGGTGTAATCGGCGTTAAGGTATGGATCTTCAAAGGCGAGATCCTGGGTGGTATGGCTGCTGTTGAACAACCGGAAAAACCGGCTGCTCAACCTAAAAAGCAGCAGCGTAAAGGCCGTAAATAAGGAGCGTCGCTGATGTTACAACCAAAGCGTACAAAATTCCGTAAAATGCACAAAGGCCGTAACCGCGGTCTGGCTGCTGGCGCGGATGTTAGCTTCGGCAGCTTCGGTCTGAAAGCTGTTGGCCGTGGTCGTCTGACTGCCCGTCAGATCGAAGCAGCACGTCGTGCTATGACCCGTGCAGTTAAGCGTCAAGGTAAGATCTGGATCCGTGTATTCCCGGACAAACCGATCACTGAAAAGCCGCTGGCAGTGCGTATGGGTAAAGGTAAAGGTAACGTGGAGTATTGGGTTGCCTTGATTCAGCCGGGTAAAGTCCTGTATGAAATGGACGGCGTACCGGAAGAGCTGGCCCGTGAAGCATTCAAGCTGGCAGCAGCGAAACTGCCGATTAAAACCACCTTTGTAACTAAGACGGTGATGTAATGAAAGCAAAAGAGCTGCGTGAGAAGAGTGTTGAAGAGCTGAACACCGAGCTGCTGAACCTGCTGCGTGAGCAGTTCAACCTGCGTATGCAGGCTGCAAGTGGCCAGCTGCAACAGTCTCACCTGTTGAAGCAAGTGCGTCGTGATGTCGCACGCGTTAAGACTTTACTGACTGAGAAGGCGGGTGCGTAATGACCGATAAAATCCGTACTCTGCAAGGTCGCGTTGTTAGCGACAAAATGGAGAAATCCATTGTTGTTGCTATCGAACGTTTTGTGAAACACCCGATCTACGGTAAATTCATTAAGCGTACGACCAAACTGCACGTACATGACGAGAACAACGAATGCGGTATCGGCGACAAGGTTGAAATCCGTGAATGCCGTCCGCTGTCCAAGACTAAGTCCTGGACGCTGGTTCGCGTTGTAGAGAAAGCGGTTCTGTAATACAGTACGCGTTCTCAACGAATAAACGGCTCAGCGATGGGCCGTTTATTTTTTCTACCCATATCCTGAGAGCGGTGTTATAATGCCGCGCCCTCGATATGGGGCTTTTTTAACGACCTGATTTCGGGTCTCAGTAGTAGTTGACATTAGCGGAGCACTAAAATGATCCAAGAACAGACTATGCTGAACGTCGCCGACAACTCCGGTGCACGTCGCGTAATGTGTATCAAGGTTCTGGGTGGCTCGCACCGTCGCTACGCAGGCGTAGGCGACATCATCAAGATCACCATCAAAGAAGCAATTCCGCGTGGTAAGGTCAAAAAAGGTGATGTGCTGAAGGCGGTAGTGGTGCGCACCAAGAAGGGTGTTCGTCGCCCGGACGGTTCTGTCATTCGCTTCGATGGTAATGCATGCGTTATTTTAAACAATAACAGCGAGCAGCCTATCGGTACGCGTATTTTTGGGCCGGTAACTCGTGAACTTCGCAACGAGAAGTTCATGAAAATTATCTCTCTGGCACCAGAAGTACTCTAAGGAGCGAATCATGGCAGCGAAAATCCGTCGTGATGACGAAGTTATCGTGTTAACCGGTAAAGATAAAGGTAAACGCGGTAAAGTTAAGAATGTCCTGTCTTCCGGCAAGGTCATCGTTGAAGGTATCAACCTGGTTAAGAAACACCAGAAGCCGGTTCCGGCTCTGAACCAACCAGGCGGCATTGTAGAGAAAGAAGCAGCTATTCAGATCTCTAACATTGCAATCTTCAATGCGGCAACCGGCAAGGCTGACCGTGTAGGCTTTAGATTCGAAGACGGCAAAAAAGTCCGTTTCTTCAAGTCTAACAGCGAAACTATCAAGTAATTTGGAGTAGTACGATGGCGAAACTGCATGATTACTACAAAGACGAAGTAGTTAATAAACTCATGACTGAGTTTAACTACAATTCTGTCATGCAAGTCCCTCGGGTCGAGAAGATCACCCTGAACATGGGTGTTGGTGAAGCGATCGCTGACAAGAAACTGCTGGATAATGCAGCAGCTGATCTGACAGCAATCTCCGGTCAAAAGCCGTTGATCACCAAAGCACGCAAATCTGTTGCAGGCTTCAAAATCCGTCAGGGCTATCCGATCGGCTGTAAAGTAACTCTGCGTGGCGAACGCATGTGGGAGTTCTTTGAGCGCCTGATCACTATTGCTGTACCGCGTATCCGTGACTTCCGTGGCTTGTCCGCTAAGTCATTCGACGGTCGTGGTAACTACAGCATGGGTGTCCGTGAGCAGATCATCTTCCCAGAAATCGACTACGATAAAGTCGACCGCGTTCGTGGTTTGGATATTACCATTACCACTACTGCGAAATCTGACGAAGAAGGCCGTGCTCTGCTGGCTGCCTTTGACTTCCCGTTCCGCAAGTAAGGTAGGGTTACTGAATGGCTAAGCAATCAATGAAAGCACGCGAAGTAAAACGCGTAGCTTTAGCTGATAAATACTTCGCGAAACGCGCTGAACTGAAAGCGATCATCTCTGATGTGAACGCTTCCGACGAAGATCGTTGGAACGCTGTTCTTAAGCTGCAGTCTCTGCCGCGTGATTCCAGCCCGTCTCGTCAGCGTAACCGCTGCCGTCAAACAGGTCGTCCACATGGTTATGTGGGCAAGTTCGGGTTGAGCCGTATCAAGCTACGTGAAGCCGCTATGCGCGGTGAAGTACCAGGCTTGAAAAAGGCTAGCTGGTAATTGTCACCAATTGAATCACGGGAGTAAAGACAGATGAGCATGCAAGATCCGATCGCGGATATGCTGACCCGTATCCGTAACGGTCAGGCCGCGAACAAAGCTGCGGTCACCATGCCTTCCTCCAAGCTGAAAGTGGCAATTGCCAACGTGCTGAAGGAAGAAGGTTTTATTGAAGATTTTAAAGTTGAAGGCGACACCAAGCCGGAACTGGAACTGACTCTTAAGTATTTCCAGGGTAAAGCTGTTGTAGAAAGCATTCAGCGTGTCAGTCGCCCAGGTCTGCGCATCTATAAACGTAAAGATGAGCTGCCGAAAGTTATGGCGGGTCTGGGTATCGCGGTTGTTTCTACCTCTAAAGGTGTTATGACTGATCGTGCAGCGCGCCAGGCTGGTCTTGGTGGCGAAATTATCTGCTACGTAGCCTAATCGGAGGAAAAAATGTCTCGTGTTGCTAAAGCACCGGTCGTTGTTCCTGCCGGCGTTGATGTAAAAATCAACGGTCAGGTTATTACGATCAAAGGTAAAAACGGCGAGCTGACTCGTACTCTCAACGATGCTGTTGAAGTTAAACATGCAGATAATGCACTGACCTTCGGTCCGCGTGATGGTTACGTAGACGGTTGGGCTCAGGCTGGTACCGCGCGTGCCCTGCTGAACTCAATGGTTATCGGTGTTACCGAAGGCTTCACTAAGAAGCTGCAGCTGGTTGGTGTAGGTTATCGTGCAGCGGTTAAAGGGAACGTAGTAAACCTGTCATTAGGTTTCTCACACCCGGTTGACCATCAGCTGCCGGCAGGGATTACTGCAGAATGTCCGACTCAAACTGAAATCGTGCTGAAAGGCGCTGATAAGCAGGTAATCGGCCAGGTTGCAGCAGATCTGCGTGCCTACCGTCGTCCTGAGCCTTACAAAGGCAAGGGTGTTCGTTACGCCGACGAAGTCGTGCGTACCAAAGAGGCTAAGAAGAAGTAAGGTAACACTATGGATAAGAAATCTGCTCGTATCCGTCGTGCGACCCGCGCACGCCGCAAGCTCAAAGAGCTGGGCGCAACTCGCCTGGTGGTACATCGTACCCCGCGTCATATTTACGCACAGGTAATTGCACCGAACGGTTCTGAAGTTCTGGTAGCTGCTTCTACTGTAGAAAAAGCTATCGCTGAACAACTGAAGTACACCGGTAACAAAGACGCGGCTGCAGCTGTGGGTAAAGCTGTCGCTGAACGCGCTCTGGAAAAAGGCATCAAAGATGTGTCCTTTGACCGTTCCGGGTTCCAATATCATGGTCGTGTCCAGGCACTGGCAGATGCTGCCCGTGAAGCTGGCCTTCAGTTCTAAGGTAGAGGTGTAAGATGGCTCACATCGAAAAACAAGCTGGCGAACTGCAGGAAAAGCTGATCGCGGTAAACCGCGTATCTAAAACCGTAAAAGGTGGTCGTATTTTCTCCTTCACAGCTCTGACTGTAGTAGGCGATGGTAACGGTCGCGTTGGTTTTGGTTACGGTAAAGCGCGTGAAGTTCCAGCAGCGATCCAGAAAGCGATGGAAAAAGCCCGTCGCAATATGATTAACGTCGCGCTGAACAACGGCACCCTGCAACACCCGGTTAAAGGTGTTCACACGGGTTCTCGTGTATTCATGCAGCCAGCTTCCGAAGGTACCGGTATCATCGCCGGTGGTGCAATGCGCGCCGTTCTGGAAGTTGCTGGAGTTCATAACGTTCTGGCTAAAGCATATGGTTCCACCAACCCGATCAACGTGGTTCGTGCAACTATTGATGGCCTGGAAAATATGAATTCTCCAGAAATGGTCGCTGCCAAGCGTGGTAAATCCGTTGAAGAAATTCTGGGGAAATAAACCATGGCAAAGACTATTAAAATTACTCAAACCCGCAGTGCAATCGGTCGTCTGCCGAAACACAAGGCAACGCTGCTTGGCCTGGGTCTGCGTCGTATTGGTCACACCGTAGAGCGCGAGGATACTCCTGCTGTTCGTGGTATGGTCAACGCGGTTTCCTTCATGGTTAAAGTTGAGGAGTAAGAGATGCGTTTAAATACTCTGTCTCCGGCCGAAGGCTCCAAAAAGGCGGGTAAACGCCTGGGTCGTGGTATCGGTTCTGGCCTCGGTAAAACCGGTGGTCGTGGTCACAAAGGTCAGAAGTCTCGTTCTGGCGGTGGCGTACGTCGCGGTTTCGAGGGTGGTCAGATGCCTCTGTACCGTCGTCTGCCGAAATTCGGCTTCACTTCTCGCAAAGCAGCGATTACAGCCGAAGTTCGTCTGTCTGACCTGGCGAAAGTGGAAGGCGGTGTTGTAGACCTGAACACGCTGAAAGCGGCTAACATTATCGGTATCCAGATCGAGTTCGCGAAAGTGATCCTGGCTGGTGAAGTCACTACTCCGGTAACTGTTCGTGGTCTGCGTGTTACTAAAGGCGCTCGTGCTGCTATCGAAGCTGCTGGCGGTAAAATCGAGGAATAAGTAGCAGATGGCTAAACAACCGGGATTAGATTTTCAAAGTGCCAAAGGTGGCTTAGGCGAGCTGAAACGCAGACTGCTGTTTGTTATCGGTGCGCTTATCGTGTTCCGTATTGGCTCTTTCATTCCGATCCCTGGTATTGATGCCGCTGTACTTGCCAAACTGCTTGAGCAACAGCGAGGCACCATCATTGAAATGTTTAACATGTTCTCTGGTGGTGCTCTCAGCCGTGCTTCTATCTTTGCCCTGGGTATTATGCCGTATATTTCGGCATCAATTATTATCCAGCTGCTGACGGTGGTTCACCCAACGCTGGCAGAAATCAAGAAAGAAGGGGAGTCTGGTCGTCGTAAGATCAGCCAGTACACCCGCTACGGTACTCTGGTGTTGGCCATATTCCAGTCGATCGGTATTGCTACCGGTCTGCCGAATATGCCTGGTATGCAAGGTCTGGTGATGAATCCAGGCTTTGCATTCTACTTCACCGCTGTTGTCAGTCTGGTCACAGGGACGATGTTCCTGATGTGGTTGGGCGAACAGATTACTGAACGTGGTATCGGTAACGGTATCTCGATCATTATCTTCGCCGGTATTGTCGCGGGCCTCCCGCCAGCCATTGCCCATACTATCGAGCAAGCGCGTCAAGGCGACCTGCACTTCCTCGTGTTGCTGTTGGTTGCAGTATTAGTATTTGCAGTGACGTTCTTTGTTGTATTTGTTGAGCGTGGTCAACGCCGCATTGTGGTAAACTACGCTAAACGTCAGCAAGGTCGTCGTGTCTATGCTGCACAGAGCACACATTTACCGCTGAAAGTGAATATGGCGGGGGTAATCCCGGCAATCTTCGCTTCCAGTATTATTCTGTTCCCGGCAACCATCGCGTCATGGTTCGGGGGCGGTACTGGTTGGAACTGGCTGACAACAATTTCGCTGTATTTGCAGCCTGGGCAACCGCTTTATGTGTTACTCTATGCGTCTGCAATCATCTTCTTCTGTTTCTTCTACACGGCGTTGGTCTTCAACCCGCGTGAAACAGCAGATAACCTGAAGAAGTCCGGTGCATTTGTACCAGGAATTCGTCCGGGAGAGCAAACGGCGAAGTATATCGATAAAGTAATGACCCGCCTGACCTTGGTCGGTGCGCTCTACATTACCTTTATCTGCCTGATCCCGGAGTTCATGCGTGATGCAATGAAAGTACCGTTCTACTTCGGTGGGACCTCACTGCTTATCGTTGTTGTCGTGATTATGGACTTTATGGCTCAAGTGCAAACTCTGATGATGTCTAGTCAGTACGAGTCTGCATTGAAGAAGGCGAACCTGAAAGGCTACGGCCGATAATTGGTCGCCCGAGAAGTTACGGAGAGTAAAAATGAAAGTTCGTGCTTCCGTCAAGAAATTATGCCGTAACTGCAAGATCGTTAAGCGTGATGGTGTCATCCGTGTGATTTGCAGTGCCGAGCCGAAGCATAAACAGCGCCAAGGCTGATTTATTCGCATATTTTTCTTGCAAAGTTGGGTTGAGCTGGCTAGATTAGCCAGCCAATCTTTTGTATGTCTGTACGTTTCCATTTGAGTATCCTGAAAACGGGCTTTTCAGCATGGTGCGTACATATTAAATAGTAGGAGTGCATAGTGGCCCGTATAGCAGGCATTAACATTCCTGATCAAAAACATGCTGTGATCGCGTTAACGTCGATCTACGGCATCGGTAAGACCCGTTCTAAAGCCATCCTGGCTGCAGCGGGTATCGCTGAAAATGTTAAGATCAGTGAGCTGTCTGAAGGACAAATCGACACGCTGCGTGACGAAGTTGCCAAATTTGTCGTTGAAGGTGATCTGCGCCGTGAAATCAGCATGAGCATCAAGCGCCTGATGGATCTTGGTTGCTATCGCGGTTTGCGTCATCGTCGTGGTCTGCCAGTGCGCGGTCAGCGTACTAAGACCAACGCACGTACCCGTAAGGGTCCGCGCAAACCGATCAAGAAATAATCGGGGTGATTGAATAATGGCAAAGGCACCAATTCGTGCACGTAAACGTGTAAGAAAACAAGTCTCTGACGGCGTGGCTCATATCCATGCTTCTTTCAACAACACCATCGTGACTATCACTGATCGTCAGGGTAACGCGCTGGGTTGGGCAACAGCCGGTGGTTCCGGTTTCCGTGGTTCTCGCAAATCTACTCCGTTCGCAGCTCAGGTTGCAGCAGAGCGTTGCGCTGACGCCGTAAAAGAATACGGCATCAAGAATCTGGAAGTTATGGTTAAAGGTCCGGGTCCAGGCCGCGAATCTACTATTCGTGCTCTGAACGCCGCTGGTTTCCGCATCACTAATATTACTGATGTGACTCCGATCCCTCATAACGGTTGTCGTCCGCCGAAAAAACGTCGCGTATAACGCTTCGTTTTCCAGGTTAGTTGGAGATAGAAAATGGCAAGATATTTGGGTCCTAAGCTCAAGCTGAGCCGTCGTGAGGGCACCGACTTATTCCTTAAGTCTGGCGTTCGCGCGATCGATACCAAGTGTAAAATTGAACAAGCTCCTGGCCAGCACGGTGCGCGTAAACCGCGTCTGTCTGACTATGGTGTGCAGTTGCGTGAAAAGCAAAAAGTTCGCCGTATCTACGGTGTGCTGGAGCGTCAGTTCCGTAACTACTACAAAGAAGCAGCACGTCTGAAAGGCAACACCGGTGAAAACCTGTTGGCTCTGCTGGAAGGTCGTCTGGACAACGTTGTATACCGTATGGGCTTCGGCGCCACTCGTGCAGAAGCACGTCAGCTGGTTAGCCATAAAGCGATTATGGTAAACGGTCGTGTTGTTAACATCGCTTCTTATCAGGTTAGTCCGAATGACGTTGTTAGCATTCGTGAGAAAGCGAAGAAGCAGTCTCGCGTGAAAGCCGCTCTGGAGCTGGCTGAGCAGCGTGAAAAGCCAACCTGGCTGGAAGTTGATGCTGGCAAGATGGAAGGTACGTACAAGCGTAAGCCTGAGCGTTCTGATCTGTCTGCGGACATTAACGAACACCTGATCGTCGAGCTTTACTCCAAGTAAAGCTTAGTACCAAAGAGAGGACACAATGCAGGGTTCTGTGACAGAGTTTCTAAAACCGCGCCTGGTAGATATCGAGCAAGTGAGTTCGACGCACGCCAAGGTGACCCTTGAGCCTTTAGAGCGTGGCTTCGGCCATACTCTGGGTAACGCACTGCGCCGTATTCTGCTCTCATCGATGCCGGGTTGCGCGGTGACCGAGGTTGAGATTGATGGTGTACTACATGAGTACAGCACCAAAGAAGGCGTTCAGGAAGATATCCTGGAAATCCTGCTCAACCTGAAAGGGCTGGCGGTGAGAGTTCAGGGTAAAGATGAAGTTATTCTTACCTTGAATAAATCTGGCATTGGCCCTGTGACTGCAGCCGACATTACCCATGACGGGGATGTCGAAATCGTCAAGCCGCAGCACGTGATCTGCCACCTGACCGATGAGAACGCGTCTATTAGCATGCGTATCAAAGTTCAGCGCGGTCGTGGTTATGTGCCGGCTTCTACCCGAATTCATTCGGAAGAAGATGAGCGCCCAATCGGCCGTCTGCTGGTCGACGCATGCTACAGCCCTGTAGAGCGTATTGCCTACAATGTTGAAGCAGCGCGTGTAGAACAGCGTACCGACCTGGACAAGCTGGTCATCGAAATGGAAACCAACGGCACAATCGATCCTGAAGAGGCGATTCGTCGTGCGGCGACCATTCTGGCAGAACAACTGGAAGCTTTCGTTGATTTACGTGATGTACGTCAGCCGGAAGTGAAAGAAGAGAAACCAGAATTCGATCCGATCCTGCTGCGCCCTGTTGACGATCTGGAATTGACTGTCCGCTCTGCTAACTGCCTTAAAGCAGAAGCTATCCACTATATCGGTGATCTGGTACAGCGTACTGAGGTTGAGCTTCTTAAGACGCCTAACCTTGGTAAAAAATCTCTTACTGAGATTAAAGACGTGCTGGCTTCCCGTGGACTGTCTCTGGGCATGCGCCTGGAAAACTGGCCACCGGCAAGCATCGCTGACGAGTAACCGGATCACAGGTTAAGGTTTTACTGAGAAGGATAAGGTCATGCGCCATCGTAAGAGTGGTCGTCAACTGAACCGCAACAGCAGCCATCGCCAGGCTATGTTCCGCAACATGGCAGGTTCACTGGTTCGTCATGAAATCATCAAGACGACCCTGCCTAAAGCGAAAGAGCTGCGTCGCGTAGTTGAGCCGCTGATTACTCTTGCCAAGACTGATAGCGTAGCTAATCGTCGTCTGGCATTCGCCCGCACTCGTGATAACGAGATCGTGGCAAAACTGTTTAACGAGCTGGGCCCGCGTTTCGCGAGCCGCGCCGGTGGTTACACTCGCATTCTGAAGTGTGGCTTCCGTGCAGGCGACAATGCGCCGATGGCATACATCGAGCTGGTTGATCGCTCTGAGTCGAAAGCAGAAGCTGCTGCAGAGTAATCTGTAGTAACGTAAAAAAACCCGCCTCGGCGGGTTTTTTTATATCCGCAGCACCCCCACTTATCTACAATATCTGTACTCTTTTTGTTCATCCCCTGGAGTCATTATGTGGTTACTGGACCAGTGGGCAGAGCGTCATATCATCGATGCACAAAGAAAAGGTGAGTTTGAAGATCTTCGCGGTGCTGGCCAACCGTTGGTGCTGGATGATGATTCACATGTGCCTGATGAGCTACGTGCCGGTTATCGCTTACTGAAGAACGCAGGCTGTCTCCCACCCGAACTGGAGCAGCGGAAAGAAGCCATCCAGTTGTTGGATCTGCTGAAAGGCCTGCGGCAGGATGATCCGCAGTATCAGGAAGTGAGTCGGCGTTTGTCACTGCTGGAACTGAAGCTGCGGCAGTCCGGTCTGAGCACGGAATTTTTACGCGCTGAGTATGCTGATAAGTTGCTGCATAAAATTAACGATAATTAATGGAGTGGACATGTATCGCATTGGTGAGTTAGCAAAGCTGGCGGAAGTGACCCCTGATACGATCCGCTACTATGAAAAGCAGCAGATGATGGAGCATGAGGTGCGCACTGAAGGCGGTTTCCGGTTATATACGGAAAAGGATCTTCAACGGCTTAAATTCATCCGCTATGCCCGACAGCTTGGCTTTACCCTTGAGTCGATCCGTGAATTGTTATCGATCCGTATCGATCCTGAACATCATACCTGTCAGGAATCCAAAGGGATCGTGCAGGACAGGCTGAAAGAAGTTGAAGCTCGTATTGCCGAACTGCAAAGCATGCAGCGTTCATTGCAGCGTTTGAACGATGCCTGCTGTGGCACTGCGCATAGCAGTGTGTACTGCTCAATTCTGGAAGCTCTTGAACAAGGAGCCAGTGGAGTGGCGTCGGGCTGTTGATTTATCAGACAGGTGGGACTACACTCCCGCCGTTAAACTACAAACTGGAGTTATTATGAGTCGTTATCAGCATACGAAAGGGCAGATAAAGGACAATGCCATTGAGGCATTATTACATGACCCGCTATTCAGACAGCGTGTTGAAAAGAATAAGAAAGGGAAAGGGAGTTATTTACGTAAAGGCAAACACGGTAACCGGGGTAACTGGGAGGCCAGTGGCAAGAAAGTGAATCACTTTTTTACCACTGGCCTTCTGCTTTCTGCGGTCTGTTAAGAACGATTATTCTGTTCTTTCAGCAGGTCGCGGATCTCAGTAAGCAAGACTTCTTCTTTCGTCGGTGCAGGTGCAGCCGCCGGCTCTTCTTTCTTACGATTGAGTTTGTTAATGAGCTTAATTGCCATGAAAATAGCAAAGGCGACAATCACAAAGTCGAAGATATTCTGAATAAACACGCCATAATGCATCACAACGGCCGGGATATCTCCCTGCGCATCACGCAATGTGACGGCAAACTGTTTAAAATCGATCCCACCAATTAACAAACCCAGCGGCGGCATAATGATATCGGCAACCAGTGACGATACAATTTTACCGAACGCCGCACCGATAATGACACCCACTGCCAAATCGACAACATTCCCGCGCATCGCGAATTCGCGAAACTCTTTAATAATGCTCATTATATTCTCCCTATGCAGCTGACGTTAATAAGTTTAACAAATGTTAAGGCATTTGCCATTTAAGTATTGAGATTAAGATTATGAATTAAGCCTTGATAAATCAGGGGATTAAAAAGGGTGCAAACAATGCACCCTTCAATGTTAAAGGAAGAAAGGACTTGGCTGGAATAAGCGTTCGACGTCGGTAATAAACTTTTTATCCGTCAGGAACATAATGACGTGATCGCCTTGTTCGATGCGTAAGTTGTCATTAGCAATCATCACATCGTTACCACGCACGACAGCACCAATAATCGTGCCTGGCGGCAGTTTGATTTCGTCGATGACTCGGCCGACAACGCGTGAGGTGCTTTCATCGCCGTGAGCGACAGCTTCAATCGCTTCTGCGACGCCACGGCGTAATGAAGAGACGCCAACAATGTCCGCTTTTCGCACATGGCTAAGGAGAGCCGAGATGGTTGCTTGCTGGGGAGAGATCGCGATATCGATCACGCTACCCTGAACAAGATCGACATAAGCGCGGCGTTGAATCAACACCATCACCTTTTTCGCCCCCATGCGCTTAGCCAACATCGCTGACATGATGTTAGCTTCATCGTCGTTGGTAACGGCAATAAACAGATCGACCTGATCGATATGCTCTTCGGCCAGCAATTCTTGATCAGAGGCGTCGCCAAAAAAGACGATCGTATTCTGAAGTTTTTCGGCCAGCTCGGCAGCGCGCTGTTGATCGCGTTCGATCAATTTCACGCTGTAATCTTTTTCCAGACGATGCGCCAGACCTGCCCCGATGTTACCGCCGCCAACCAGCATGATGCGTTTGTAAGGCTTTTCGAGGCGTTGCAGTTCGCTCATCACCGCACGAATGTGCTGGGAAGCGGCAATAAAGAAGACTTCGTCGCCCGCTTCGACAATGGTGGAGCCCTGTGGGCGGATCGGTCTGTCGTGACGGAAAATCGCCGCAACGCGGGTATCGATATGCGGCATATGCTCCCGCATCGTTGAGAGCGCATTCCCGATCAGTGGGCCACCGTAATAGGCTTTTACGACGGCAAGGCTCACTTTGCCTTCTGCGAAATTGACGACCTGTAATGCGCCTGGATATTCGATCAGGCGGTAAATGCTGTCGATGACCAGTTGTTCGGGCGCGATCAGGTGATCGATAGGTACGGCTTCTGAGTGGAACAGCTTGTCCGCATCACGGACATAATCGGGAGAGCGGATACGGGCGATTCGGTTCGGCGTATTAAACAGCGAATAAGCCACCTGGCAGGCAACCATGTTCGTTTCATCAGAACTGGTCACGGCAACCAGCATATCCGCATCATCCGCCCCGGCTTCACGCAGCACGCGTGGGTGCGAGCCGTGTCCCTGAACGACACGCAGATCGAACTTATCCTGCAGGCTGCGCAGGCGTTCACCGTTGGTATCCACTACGGTAATGTCGTTGTTCTCGCCGACCAGGTTCTCTGCCAGCGTTCCACCCACCTGTCCTGCGCCCAGAATGATTATTTTCATCAGTCGTGACCCGTTATCCCATCACTTTTTGATTAGCTTAGCGTAAAAGAAGCCATCACCGTCTTCTGCACCCGGCAGATTTTGAAGACCCGGCATTTCGGGTGTGCCTGTCTCGCTCAGCATGGCATCCGTCGTACGCTGTAAGAAGGCGTGAACCTGCTGACTGTTCTCTTCCGGCAAAACGGAACAGGTGGCATAGACCAGCGTGCCGCCGGATTTCAGATGCGGCCAGACGGCATCAAGAATTTCAGCCTGTAGCTTTGCCAGTTCGGTAATATCACGATCGCGGCGAAGCCATTTGATATCCGGGTGACGACGGATAACTCCGGTTGCAGAGCAGGGGGCATCTAACAGGATACGATCAAACTGCTGCTCGCCGCACCATTGTGCAGGGAAACGCCCATCACCCTGCTTAACCGCCGCTTTCATCCCAAGACGTTTCAGGTTGTCATAAACGCGGGAGAGTCGTTGTTCATCCACATCAACTGCCAGCACGTTTGCTTCGGGAGCCGCTTCGAGGATGTGGGTGGTTTTACCGCCTGGTGCTGCACACAGATCTAAAATGTGTTCGCCGTTTTGCGGAGCAAGGAAGGCCACGCACCCCTGAGCAGAGGCGTCCTGAACGGTGACCCATCCTTCATCGAACCCAGGAAGCGTATGGACCGGTGCTGCTGTTTCCAGACGGATGGCATCGGGATAGTCGGGATGAGTGAAACCTTTCATCCCGGCGTTTTCGAGCAATGCCAGCCAGCTGTCGCGCGTATGGTGTATGCGATTCACACGTAGCCACATCGGGGGGCGCTGATTGTTGGCATCAATAATCGCTTCCCATTGGGTGGGGTACGCCTTTTGCAGGCGTTTAAGTAGCCAGCCAGGGTGCAGAAAACGCGCGTCGCTGCTGGCGAATTCCGCGAGCAGTACTTTTTGTTGACGCTGGAACTGACGCAGAACACCGTTTATTAGCCCCTTAAGCTGCGGGCGCTTTATCGCTACGGCACCTTCGACCGTTTCCGCCAGCGCTGCATGTGGAGGAATTCGGGTATGCAGTAATTGATAGAATCCCACCATTATCAGGTAATGCACGGTGCGCTGTTTTCCCGTCATTGGGCGGGACATCAGTTTGTTGATCAACCAGTCGAGTTGCGACAGCGTACGCAGAACCCCAAAACAGAGTTCCTGTAGCAGCGCTTTGTCTTTATCGGAGACTTTTTGTTGTAGCGGCGGCAGGACATTGCTCAGTGAATGCCCTTGCTCGACGACCTGTTCAACGGCCTGCGCCGCCATACTGCGTAAGTTAAGTTTCTTATTCATAACCGCAAAAATAAAAAGGCCCGGTAACACCGGGCGTTATCAGAAGTGACCGTCAGACCAGACGGTTGCCAGGAATGAACCATTCCCGACGTGAATTCAGAAGATCCTGGGCGCTCATCGCTTTTTTTCCGGCGGGTTGCAATGAGAGCAGGTTCAGGACTCCGTTGCCGGTCGCGACCTGAATGCCTTGTTTCGTGGCGTCAAGGATGGTTCCCGGTTCTGCCAGCGTCGGCGTCTCTATCACGGATGCCTGCCAGACTTTTACCGGCTGGCCGTCAATTTCCAGCCAGCTCATCGGCCAGGGATTGAATGCGCGAATGCAACGTTCCAGTTGTGTCGCAGAAAGCGACCAGTCGATGCGCGCTTCTTCTTTACTGAGCTTTTCTGCGTGAGTGACTAGCGATTCATCCTGCACTTGCGGATTTGCACGGCCCTCAGCTAACTGCTTCAGCGTTTCGATCAGCCCCTGCGGACCAAGATCCGCCAGCTTGTCGTACAGTGTGCCGCTGGTGTCTTGCGCGGTGATGGGGCAGGCGAGCTTATAGAGCATATCGCCCGTATCGAGACCCACGTCCATTTGCATAATGGTCACGCCCGTTTCGGCGTCCCCAGCCCAAAGAGAACGTTGAATGGGCGCCGCGCCGCGCCAGCGCGGCAGCAGCGAACCGTGGACGTTAATGCAGCCGAGACGCGGCATATCCAGCACGGCTTTCGGCAGAATCAGACCATACGCGACGACGACCATAACATCTGCGTTCAGATCAGAAACCAGGTGCTGGTTTTCCTGCGGGCGCAAGGAAACGGGTTGGAAAACCGGAATGCCTTTTTCCTCTGCCAGCACTTTTACCGGGCTCGGCATCAGTTTTTTTCCCCGACCTGCCGGGCGATCGGGCTGGGTAAATACCCCGACAACGTGATGTTCAGAAGACAACAGCGCGTCAAGATGACGCGCTGCAAAGTCAGGTGTACCCGCAAAAATAATACGTAGTGAGTCTGACACGGTGATTCTTGTCCTTAAGCTCGTGCGTTCAGGCGGTCGAGTTTCTCAACTTTCTGACGAATACGTTGCTGCTTCAGCGGTGACAAATAATCGATAAACAGTTTACCGACCAGGTGATCCATCTCGTGCTGAATACAGATAGCCAGCAGGCCGTCGGCTTCCAGTTCAAACGGTTTACCCTCACGATCGAGCGCGCGAACTTTCACTTTCTCAGCACGCGGCACTAAAGCACGCTGTTCCGGAATAGACAGACAACCTTCTTCAATACCGGTCTCGCCTTCTTTTTCCAGCAGTTCCGGGTTAATTAACACCAGGCGTTCGTCACGATTTTCCGACACGTCAATGACGATAATCCGCTGATGAATATCAACCTGAGTTGCTGCGAGGCCAATACCTTCTTCCGCGTACATCGTCTCGAACATATCATCGACGATACGCTGAATTTCTGCATTCACTTCTTCTACCGGCTTTGCGACTTTGCGAAGGCGCTCGTCCGGAATATGTAACACTTGCAAAACTGACATAGTTATCCAGAGTTGTGTTCAGGAGTTGGAAAGATTATTACCTCTATTCTAGACAAATCCCCCTCTGATTGACAGCATCAGTGACCAATCGCAAAGATTGCTAAGACTGCTTGTGGCAGGGGGATAAGGATGACCCGTACCGAAATTTGGCTACGTTTAATGGCTGTGAATGAGTTGTTCGGCGATGAGATGGTGCGCGTCGCTCACGGACTGATATCACAGCCGGCTATTGATATCGCCGCATTGCGGCGTGCCGGCCTTTCCCCTTCCCAGGCAACGCGCTTTTTGACCTTTCCGGAAAAAGAACTGGAAAGAACCCTTCGCTGGCTTGAGTCGCCGCACCATGACTTATTACTGGCAGACAGTGAAGATTATCCTGCGCAGCTTCGCGCCATTGAAGATTATCCCGGTGCGGTTTTTGTCGTTGGCTCCCCGCGATGTCTCCATGATTTTCAACTCGCCGTCGTGGGAAGCCGAACGCCGTCCTGGTATGGCGAACGATGGGGGCAGATGTTTTGTGAGAAACTGGCCAGTTGGGATATCACCATTACCAGCGGTCTGGCGCGAGGTATTGATGGCATCGCCCATCGGGCGGCGATCCAGGCAAAGGGGAAAAGCATTGCCGTATTAGGCAACGGCCTGCAATCCGTCTATCCCCGCCGACATGCCGGGATGGCCGATGCGTTGCTGGAAACGGGAGGCGCGCTGGTGTCCGAATTTCCGTTAATGATGGCCCCTTTACCGCGCAACTTTCCCCGCCGGAACCGTATCATTAGCGGTCTGAGTAAAGGGGTTCTGGTGGTTGAGGCGGCATTACGCAGTGGCTCGTTGGTCACCGCGCGCTGTGCGTTAGAGCAAGGACGAGAGGTGTTCGCTATCCCTGGCCCCCTCGGCAGCCCCGGAAGCGAAGGGCCACACTGGCTGGTGAAGCAGGGTGCCACCCTTGTGACGGCCCCAGATGAAATCATGGAAAATTTGCAGTACGGCTTGCATTGGCTGCCAGATGAGCCTGAAAAATCACTTTATTCATCAGATCAGGAAGGCGCAGCATTGCCATTTCCCGAGCTCCTGGCTAACGTAGGAGATGAGGTAACACCTGTTGACGTCGTCGCTGAACGTGCCGGCCAACCTGTGCCAGAGGTAGTGGCTCAGCTACTCGAACTGGAGTTAGCAGGATGGATCGCAGTTGTACCCGGCGGCTATGTCCGATTGAGGAGGGCATGCCATGTTCGACGTACTAATGTATTTGTTTGAGACATATATCCACAATGAAGCTGAATTAGGTGTGGATCAGGACAAACTTGAACGGGATCTTACCGACGCTGGTTTTGATCGTGAAGACATCTACAACGCGCTCCTGTGGCTGGAAAAGCTTGCTGACTACCAGGAAGGTCTTGCCGAGCCGATGCAGCTCGCCTCCGATCCTCTCTCTGTGCGTATTTATACCCCAGAAGAGTGTGACCGACTGGATGCCAGTTGCCGGGGATTCCTGTTATTCCTTGAGCAGATTCAGGTGCTAAACCTCGAAACGCGAGAAATGGTGATTGAACGTGTGCTCGCGCTGGATACCGCAGAATTCGACCTGGAAGACCTGAAGTGGGTCATCTTGATGGTTTTGTTCAATATTCCAGGTTGTGAAAATGCATATCAGCAAATGGAAGAATTACTCTTTGAAGTGAATGAAGGTATGCTGCATTAATCAACCTTAATTCAGCATGAGTTGTTATGGCTAAATCAGCACTGTTTTCGGTGCGTAAAAATGAGCCCTGTCCGCAGTGCGGGGCTGAACTGGTGATTCGCTCCGGGAAACACGGTCCGTTTCTTGGTTGCTCGCACTATCCGGAATGTGACTATATCCGTCCGTTGAAATCCTCAGCGGACGGACATATCGTCAAAGTTCTGGAGGGGAAACATTGCCCTGACTGCGGCGGCGAATTGGTGTTGCGCCAGGGGCGTTTTGGTATGTTTATCGGCTGCAGCAACTATCCAGAATGTGAGCATACCGAGCTCATTGATAAACCCGATGAAACCGCTATTACCTGCCCTCAATGCCAGACGGGCCATCTGGTCCAGCGGCGTTCCCGTTATGGCAAAACCTTCCACTCCTGCGATCGCTATCCGGAGTGCCAGTTTGTCATTAACTTCAAACCGATAGCCGGAGAGTGTCCTGAGTGCCACTATCCGCTACTCATCGAAAAGAAAACCGCGCAGGGTGTGAAGCACTTTTGCGCCAGTAAACAATGTGGAAAGCCGGTTTCGGCGGAACAAACAAGTGAATAATAACCTGCCAACAGACCCTATCGCTGACGCAATAGAGGTACTGAATAAAGAGAATGTCATCGCCTATCCAACAGAAGCCGTCTTTGGCGTCGGGTGCGATCCCGATAGCGAAGTGGCCGTAAATCGTCTGTTGGCCTTGAAACAGCGTCCGGTGGATAAAGGGTTAATTTTGATCGCCGCCAGTTTTGAGCAGCTCAAGCCGTATATTGACGACAGTATGTTGACCGATGCCCAGCGTGATGCCGTGTTTGCTCGTTGGCCTGGTCCGGTGACCTTTGTTTTCCCTGCGCCAGCGACGACGCCTCGTTGGTTGACGGGGCGCTTTGATTCATTGGCGGTGCGCGTGACGGATCATCCGCTGGTGGTCGCCTTGTGCCAGGCTTATGGCAAACCGTTGGTTTCAACCAGCGCCAACCTGAGTGGATTACCCCCTTGCCGTACGGTTGAGGAAGTTCGCACACAGTTTGGTACAGACTTCCCGGTGGTGTCAGGAGAAACCGGAGGTCGATTGAATCCTTCGGAAATCCGTGATGCCCTGACGGGCGAGTTGTTTCGACAGGGGTAAGATGATGGAAACCTATGCTGTTTTTGGTAATCCAATCGCGCACAGCAAATCGCCGTTTATTCATCAGCAATTTGCGCAGCAGCTGCAGATTGCGCATCCGTATGGCCGTGTGCTGGCGCCTGTTAATGATTTCATCAACACACTGAACGCGTTCTTTGCCGACGGCGGTAAAGGAGTGAACGTCACAGTGCCATTTAAAGAAGAAGCATTTGCCCGCGCCGATGAACTCACCGAGCGTGCAGCCCTGGCCGGTGCGGTGAATACGATCAAGCGGCTCGAAGATGGTCGGTTGCTGGGTGACAACACCGACGGCATCGGTCTGCTAAGTGACCTCGAACGTCTGTCATTTATCCAGCCGGGGCAACGTATCCTGCTGATTGGCGCGGGTGGCGCTTCGCGTGGTGTATTGTTACCGCTGCTTTCTCTGGATTGCGGGGTGACGATTGTTAACCGGACGGCATCCCGTGCGGAAGAACTGGCACAGGTTTTTGCACATACAGGTAGCGTGCAGGCGCTGGGTATGGATGAGCTGGAAGGACATGAGTTTGATCTGATCATCAATGCCACCTCCAGCGGCATCAGCGGTGAGATCCCGGCGATCCCGGCATCGCTCATTCGTCCGGCGGTATGTTGTTACGACATGTTCTACCAAAAGGGCAATACGCCGTTTCTCTCCTGGTGTGAACGCCAGGGCGCGAAACGTTATGCCGATGGTCTGGGGATGCTGGTGGGGCAAGCAGCTCATGCCGTTCTGCTCTGGCACGGTGTGTTGCCGGAAATTGAACCAGTGATTGCGCGTCTCAAGCAGGAGTTATCCGCATGAATCAGGCCATCCAGTTTCCAGACCGGGAAGAGTGGGACGCGCAGAAAAAAGCGGTCTGCTTTCCCGCGCTGGTTAATGGCATGCAGTTAATGTGCGCTATTAAGGGAGAAACGCTGGCGAATCGCTTTGGTGGTGAAACTACGGAACAATGGTTAGCTCACTTTTGCGAACATCGCTGGGATCTGGAAGAAGAAGCGGAAGCACTGATCCAGTCCCAGCAAGAAGACGATCATGGCTGGGTTTGGTTACCCTGAGCGAGATACTCGTCTTTCCATTTCACATAATTTCTGGCGGAGTATTGCAGACCCGCTTTCTCCTCCTCTGTTAGCGGCCGGATCTGTTTGACCGGGCTCCCCAAATAGAGATAGCCGCTCTCCAGGCGTTTGTTTTGCGGTACCAGGCTTCCCGCCCCAATCATTACGTCGTCTTCAATCACCGCGCCATCCAGCAGAATCGATCCCATACCGACCAAGACCCGGTTGCCAATGATGCAGCCGTGCAACATCACTTTATGCCCGACCGTCACATCTTCTCCTACAATGAGCGGGTTGCCATCCGGGTTGGAGGCGGATTTGTGCGTGACATGCAACACGCTGCCATCCTGAATATTCGTACGCGCCCCGATCGCAACGTAATTTACATCGCCACGGATCGCAACAAGCGGCCAGATCCCCACATCGTCCGCCAGGCGAACGTCACCAATGATCACACTGCTGCTGTCGAGCATCACCCGTTGGCCAATCTGTGGGAAAAGATCCTTATAAGGACGTAATACGTCAGACATGTTTACCTCAAGGAAAGAGAACAGTAATGATGACTTTGGTTGCATTTCTGGCCTTGCGCAAGTGCTTTAGCTATCAAAAATTCGCCAAATTGCGCATGAATGGAGCGAAAGGGATGAAAAAGCAGCGAACGGAAAAAAAGATCTAAAAAAGGCTTGTGCAAAAAAATGGGATCCCTATAATGCGCCTCCGTTGAGACGACAAAGTGGAACGCTTCACAAGATGGTCGTCACAGCGAAGAGAAAAATCCTGAAAATCAGGGTTGACTCTGAAAGAGGAAAGCGTAATATACGCCACCTCGCGACAGAGCGCTAAAGCGCGTCGCAACTGCTCTTTAACAATTTATCAGACAATCTGTGTGGGCACTCAGAGTGACATGGATTCTTAACGTCGCAAGACGAAAAATGAATACCAAGTCTCAAAGAGTGAACACGTAATTCATTACGACGTTTAATTCTAAGAGCATCAAACTTAAATTGAAGAGTTTGATCATGGCTCAGATTGAACGCTGGCGGCAGGCCTAACACATGCAAGTCGAACGGTAACAGGAAGCAGCTTGCTGCTTTGCTGACGAGTGGCGGACGGGTGAGTAATGTCTGGGAAACTGCCCGATGGAGGGGGATAACTACTGGAAACGGTAGCTAATACCGCATAATGTCGCAAGACCAAAGAGGGGGACCTTCGGGCCTCTTGCCATCGGATGTGCCCAGATGGGATTAGCTTGTTGGTGAGGTAACGGCTCACCAAGGCGACGATCCCTAGCTGGTCTGAGAGGATGACCAGCCACACTGGAACTGAGACACGGTCCAGACTCCTACGGGAGGCAGCAGTGGGGAATATTGCACAATGGGCGCAAGCCTGATGCAGCCATGCCGCGTGTATGAAGAAGGCCTTCGGGTTGTAAAGTACTTTCAGCGGGGAGGAAGGGGTTAAGGTTAATAACCTTAGCCATTGACGTTACCCGCAGAAGAAGCACCGGCTAACTCCGTGCCAGCAGCCGCGGTAATACGGAGGGTGCAAGCGTTAATCGGAATTACTGGGCGTAAAGCGCACGCAGGCGGTCTGTCAAGTCGGATGTGAAATCCCCGGGCTCAACCTGGGAACTGCATTCGAAACTGGCAGGCTTGAGTCTCGTAGAGGGGGGTAGAATTCCAGGTGTAGCGGTGAAATGCGTAGAGATCTGGAGGAATACCGGTGGCGAAGGCGGCCCCCTGGACGAAGACTGACGCTCAGGTGCGAAAGCGTGGGGAGCAAACAGGATTAGATACCCTGGTAGTCCACGCCGTAAACGATGTCTATTTGGAGGTTGTGCCCTTGAGGCGTGGCTTCCGGAGCTAACGCGTTAAATAGACCGCCTGGGGAGTACGGCCGCAAGGTTAAAACTCAAATGAATTGACGGGGGCCCGCACAAGCGGTGGAGCATGTGGTTTAATTCGATGCAACGCGAAGAACCTTACCTGGTCTTGACATCCACAGAACTTGGCAGAGATGCCTTGGTGCCTTCGGGAACTGTGAGACAGGTGCTGCATGGCTGTCGTCAGCTCGTGTTGTGAAATGTTGGGTTAAGTCCCGCAACGAGCGCAACCCTTATCCTTTGTTGCCAGCGGTCCGGCCGGGAACTCAAAGGAGACTGCCAGTGATAAACTGGAGGAAGGTGGGGATGACGTCAAGTCATCATGGCCCTTACGACCAGGGCTACACACGTGCTACAATGGCATATACAAAGAGAAGCGACCTCGCGAGAGCAAGCGGACCTCATAAAGTATGTCGTAGTCCGGATTGGAGTCTGCAACTCGACTCCATGAAGTCGGAATCGCTAGTAATCGTGGATCAGAATGCCACGGTGAATACGTTCCCGGGCCTTGTACACACCGCCCGTCACACCATGGGAGTGGGTTGCAAAAGAAGTAGGTAGCTTAACCTTCGGGAGGGCGCTTACCACTTTGTGATTCATGACTGGGGTGAAGTCGTAACAAGGTAACCGTAGGGGAACCTGCGGTTGGATCACCTCCTTACCTTAAAGAACCTGCCTTTGTAGTGCCCACACAGATTGTCTGATGAAAA
>NZ_LIFT01000033.1:0-25392 GCF_001297795.1 Citrobacter sp. CtB7.12
TCGGGAGTTATCTGGCGAACAACTATGCGGCCAATACGATGTTTATCACCCGTCTGCATGACCGTCTGGGTGAAACTCAGTATACCGATATGCTGACTGGCGAAGAAAAAGTCACCAGTATGTGGATGCGTAACGTAGGGGGCCATAATCGCTTTACTGACGGCAGCGGGCAGTTGAAAACCAACGCTAACCGTTATGTTTTGCAGTTAGGCGGCGACCTGGCGCAGTGGAGCAGCGACGGCCTCGATCGCTGGCATCTGGGTGCCATGGCGGGTTATGCCAACCAGAAAAGTAAAACCCGTAACAGTTACACTGGCTATTCGTCTCGTGGACAGGTAGATGGTTACAGCGTCGGTCTGTATGCCACCTGGTATGCCAATGAAGCGGATAAGACCGGGACCTATCTGGATAGCTGGGTACTGTATAACTGGTTTGATAACACCGTTAGCGGCGAACATCTGGCCAGCGAAAACTACAAATCCGACGGTATCACGGCGTCTGTTGAAGGGGGTTATAGCTTCCTGGTCAGGGAAAGTGAAAATAAAACCTACTGGCTCCAACCGAAAGCGCAGGTTATCTGGATGGACGTGCAGGCCGATTCACATCGTGAGCACAACGGGACGGTGGTTAAAGACAAAACTGACGGCAACCTGATGACTCGCCTCGGCGTCCGTGCTTACCTGAAATGTCATGCGGAGAAAGATACCGATAAAGGCCGTGATTTCCAGCCGTTCATTGAAGCGAACTGGATCCACAACACCAATAACCAGACCGTACAGATGGGCTCCATCAAGGATGACATCAGCGGGACACGTAACATTGGTGAGCTGAAAGTGGGTATTGAAGGGCAAATTAACCCACGTCTGCTGGTATGGGGTAACGTTGCTCAACAGGTGGGTGGCAACAGTTACAGTGATACTTCTGCAATGCTCGGGGTGAAATACAGCTTCTGATAAATCGATTGCTGTCACGCCAGGACCAAGCGGAACTTTAACCGTATCCACTTTTTTATCAATCTTAAACCACCTCCTCTGGAGGTGGTGATCATTTATTTAAATATCCTTCATGCTATGGAATGCTTAATATTCTTGCCGGTTTTTTTCTGTCATTTTCTCAATAAGCTCAAAAGACACACCAAGTTCACGAAGCATTGGAGACTCTGGCCTCGAATCCGTCCCTGTGTCAACGCAGGATTTATGACAGTTTGTGGCAGACGATCTTCGGGACTTTCAGGAAATAAATAATGTTTATAGAAACAGAACGGTGCCGCACAATTAAACTTTACTTCAAATATGGCAGAAAGTTTGCCCACTCACTCTGTGGGCTGGGTTATCTATCTGTCCTCTCCGTTTCGTGCAAATGATGTTCACCGGATAATGTAGCATGTAAATTGTTCTTCGGTAGGTAAAAAACTGAGATGTATTATGGTCACGAGTGGTTTGATGTAACACCTGAAGACTCCCAGCTATATGTTGATGCTAACCCACCACAGCGATTAAACAGTTTTTTCACAGCCATCAGGTCATGAAGTTAACTATCCGGGTAGAAAAATCAATTTTTCAGACCGTAGATTCATCCTAATCCCAGACATCAGAGGTCAACGGGTTTTACCGGACTTAATTATTGTCGCCTGATACCAGGTATTCCTCCATATCTAGACAGTATCTGTCTTCCAGGATGGAGCCGATAATTTCCCTCGTTTCAAGAACCACCACCATCTCTGCTAATAACTGTTTCAGTTCATCTTTACGACGTTTATTCTCTACATGTAAAATCGCGTCAAAATACTCCATATAATCCACTCCCTGCGGTTAAGGACTGATTGCTGGCTGATTAAACTTATGAACAGCCAACAGGTAAAAAACAGTCCATTTAGCGTAATACACAGGATGAGGAAACAACAATGTCCCATCTTGTGCTGACCAGTGTTATCCACTGAATAAAATAATAATAAAAAACAATTCAGGATCTGAAGCAGATCAAAAAAAGAATAAGGATTAGCTCAGTCAGTTATACACGGTGCATCAACCATACTCGTTTTTTTGGGGATAAGTGAGGGCGCACAAATCATACAATTAGAACATGACTTCACCAGACAACTGTTAAGACCATACAGACCTCTTGTCTTACTGGTAATGCGTCCGGTTTAAAAGGGACGACTGAAGTCACTCAGGCAACTGACTTCAGGGAAACATCTGAATTCTGCATAACGGGCACAGAACCCGTAGGATAATTAATCATTGAAGAGGGTTCCCGGCTGGTTTTTAACGTTACTGATGATTGTCTATCCGTTTTTGTTTCACACTTTGCATTGCTTACTTGTATGTACTGTCTTTTATGCTTTCCGCTGAAAGACATTTTTTTGTCGACAATACAGTATTAGTCCTGTAGCAGAGCATAACGCTTACGATGGAATCCACCACGACAATAAAGACACACTGCTGATGTTTATTCATGCCTGCCATCGTAGTGCAGGCTTTTTTTAATAAAGTACCTGCTTTATGACCTGCCACCATTCCGTTACTGCAGTATGCCAGCGATTCATATCATGATGGTTCATTTCTGGTACTGTCAGGTTAATAAATTTATCACTCTGTCATTTTTTAATACTCATCCTGACTGTTAATCGACTTTCCCTGGTGTCAGGTGGATTGTTCCTGTGCAAATGTCATCACGTGAGGATATCGGCTTATATCTTTGATATGATATAATATATAAAAAGAGTACAAACAACAGGTAGTCCAGAGATGTCAGGAAATATGGCAGGATGAAAAGGTAAGTCAGTGGTGAATAAAAGGGTGAGAAAAAGGAATGGTAAAGGTGGCTGTCACATAGAGTAAATTTATGTTGACCTGACCTGAGCCAGTGATACGCAGTTATAATTTCAACAGGTGGGATTTACGTGAGCTTCCGATGAACTCACGAATTAACTAACAAAAAACTGAGTTACCAGAAGTCTGATAACTCAGAGAGAGTTAGTATATTTGTTTTTTAGACATAATGTCTATTATTTGTATATCTGTCTGTTTCATTGAACGGCTGGCAAGTGCACACAGATTTAAGATGGTCTGTTCTACATCGTCCGTTACAATGCCATCAGAAGCGCTGACAGTAGTATTATCAAGGGCCAGCATAACAGCTTTCCATGCAGATGAAACTGCAGTTGAAACCTTCATGGCACAACTGTCTGATGCACCATCGCAAATCACACCGCTGACATCACCCACCATACTGCTTACTGCCATTGCTATTGTTTCATACCTGCCATCAATTAACCAGGCAATCCCTGCTGCGGCACCCATTGCAGCAGTATTTGCAGCACAGAGTGCAGATAACCTCGGATACTTACTATGAATATAGATAGCAGCAAGGTGAGAAAGTATTAAAGCTCTGGCCAACTGCTCCTCATCACTGTTAAGTACATCAGACATTACAACGACAGGCATTGTAGCCGTTATTCCCTGATTGCCTGAACCATAATTACTCATGGCTGGCAGCATCGCGCCACCCATTCTGGCATCAGAAGCTGCTGTAGTACGTATAATCATTTCAGATAAGACATTTTTAGCCATAAAACCAACTGCATATTGTTTTTGCAGTGTGGCTCCAATATGCATTCCCCATTTCCCTGACAAGCCTTCGCGTGATAAAGCATCGTTTAATCTTGCTGCCTCAAGGATAAAGCTTATATCGGAGAATGGACAGTTTTCCGCAAAGTAAACAATTTCACGTAATGATGATTGCGAAAGAATAACATCCGGCACATCATTCCCATCAGGAGCCTCTTCATTCAGAAAATATATAATCTCGCCCTGGCAATTAATTTCAACAATTCTTGTATGTTCTCCTGATATTGTCACACTAACCCAGTCATCAGCGGAGCTAACTATGGCTCTTGCGTAAATGGCCTCCTCACTGTTTTCAGCAAGATTCACATGAACCTTTCCATGCTCAAGCATTTTTTTAGCATCAATAATATCATCGGATGTAACCTCTTTAAGGACTTCAAGTCCCGCGCTGGCATTCCCCCCCGTGACGCCAAGTGCAGCAGCGACAGGTAAACCCACCATTCCCGTCCCAGGAATTGTCACTCCCATACCATTTTTCATAAGATTAGGAGAAACCCATGCTTCAACCATTTCCACTTTTTTGTTCAAATAAAAGGCTGCTGTCGCAGCAGCCAGTGCAAGGGATACTGGTTCAGTACATCCCAGCGCCGGTTTCACCTCTGATTTCAGTATACGAATAAAATTTTTCCAGAGAGGTTCCAGTTCTTCAACAGACATTATATTTCCCTCCAGTATTATCAGGAGAATGCAAGGAACGGTGATACACATAACAGTAACCCAGTGATAATAACAATCATCAGAGCAGTTCCTTTGTACTTATGCAGAGCAGGGACATGATAAACAAGCCAGGCAGGGATAAGACAACCAATCAGGCCAAAAATTGGACTACAAATAGATGTAAAACTCAGTACAGGGGCATTCATAACAATGGCTCCCCAGCAAAGCAGGATGGCAAAAATCATAATACCGCGTTGTACATATTTTTCGTTAATCTTATCTGCAGGAATTTTTCTGCGTAACAGATTAATGACTATACCCTGAGTAGCATCGCGAAAACCAAGATATACACCAAAAAATGCAGTCATTACAGCAAATATATTAAGGATTACACTCACGAATTTTACCCATGCACCGGAACCATCACCACCAATAAACTGAGCGGCAATAGCCAGTGCAGAGACATTTTGCTCATAAGCTTTTACTGCTTCATCGCGTCCCATTGCCAGTGTAAATGAAACGGCATAGAAGAAAACCACGACAAACAAAATACAAAAAGCAATGTTCATTGCCCGCATGGCTTTATATCGTGCGATTTCAACAGATTTTTCCCTTGAACGGTATGAGATAACCATCGGGCTCAGTGTCTGGATAAATAAAATCGATGTCAGTGTAAATGGTAGTGTAATAATGGCGTTTTTTATGAGCAAACCGACAGGTGGCAATGCACTGATATTATAAAGGCGCCATAATCCGATCATTGATACCCCAAGGGCAGCGACAACTAACAACTTAGTCAGCACCATAAAGCTTGAAACTTTAAACAATAACTTCTCACCTCGTGAGGAGATAGCCACCAGAACGCAGATAAGGAACAAACCATAGAAAGGGCTATCGGATAACAATCCTTCTGTCACACCAAATGTGTGCAGATATGATGCACTGTCATTAGTGATTGCCGTTGAATATACAAACATCCAGATAACAATCATGATAAAATAAAGAATACCAAGTAAAACCCCCCAGTTTTTTCCAAGATAACCACTAATCACACCAGGATAGTCTTTACACTCCGGAGATTCTGCAAGGGTATTAATAAAAAGTCGCTGGAAAAGATACATTGCAGGATATCCTATAATGGAGGATAACAAAAATACCCATAGTCCCATTAAACCCACCTGTACTGGCAAAAAAACGATCCCTGCACCAATTGCCATGCCAATACTCATAATTACCCAACCGATATCTGTACTATCAAACTTTGTAGCCTCCTTCCACTCGTTTTTTGTCATTGAGGCTCTTGTCCCTGCATCAACATGGCTTATTTCTGATTTTATGTCCATAATACTCTCCATAACGCTATTTGTGATAGCGCCAATAATTATTTATCATTTATCGCGATGGATGAATACCTAGCAGGTGTTATATTTTACTAATATAAATAATACTTTTTAAAGATAAAAACATAACATTATAATATGAGACAAATCCACTTAAAGAGAAAATATTTCTTCATAAAGATTAAAAATACAACTATTTTTCTCATACTATGATATTGTGATCTCCTCCCTGAAAACAGTGCCAGGCTAAACTTAAGTCTCCGGTCTTTCTTCCTTCTCACAGAGAGGCACATCGCCATGAAAAAGACCCGCTATACCGAAGAACAGATTGCATTTGCACTGAAGCAGGCTGAAACCGGCACCCGCGTCGGGGAAGTCTGCCGAAAGATGGGCATATCTGAAGCCACTTTTTACATCTATGGACTACCTCCGTTTTGCAAGCACTGATTCTGGTTTTGGGTTGTTGCTTACATCTATCCGGCATCAGGAAAACCTGTGCCTAAATGGGTAATCCGCACACAATCACCTCAACAACTGGACGGCCTTTGAGGCCAGTATAAAAATCAGGTTCCGATTGTGCAGGTGCAACCTGTCACCATTTCTCAGTACACTGCAACTTTTCTGGCTGGGAATTAACTTCCAACTGTCTGATACTCTGTATCATTTCTCAGCATCGACCAGATTATTCTCGCGTTCTTATTAGCAACCGCCACGGTTGTTTTATTAAACCAGCGCCGTTCCTTCAACTGGTTAACCCACTGATTCAGATAACTGTCATTATTATTCGTGGCAACTCTGACGACAGCACGGGCACCATGAATAAACAGAGTCCGCAGATGCTTGTCGCCTTTCTTCGTCATGTTCATGAGCACCTGTCTGTCCCCACTCGAGTACTGACGCAGAACAAGGCCAAGCCAGGCTGCAAAGTGACGACCATTCTTAAATTCAGTTCCTTTGCCAATCGCGGCAACGACGGCAGTGGCCGTTTTTGGGCCGATACCCTTAACTTTGGCAATACGCTGGCAGGTTTCGGATTGCCTGAACACAACATCTATTTCGTTATCAAAAAAATGTATACGGCGCTCAAGATCGTTAAAGAGATCATAGAGCTCTGCAATCGTTCTGCGCATACGGGCACTTAACCCATTTTCTGCATCCTCAAGGATCAGCGGAACGGCACGACGAACTCTTGAAACTGCCGCGCCAATTGTTATTCCCCGGTCAAGCAGCAGTCCCCTAATTTGACAGACGGTCGCAGTACGATGATTGACAATACGCTGCCTTGCCCGGTGCAAAGCCTGAATATCCTGTTGCTCCGGGCTTTTCGGCGGGACAAATTGCATTGTTGGCTGCATCAGAGCCACGGCTATAGCCTGTGCATCATTGCCATCATTTTTTTGCCCGCGGACAAAGGGTTTTACATACTGAGGACTGATGACCTTTACTTTATGTCCCAGTTTTTCAAACTCACGCTGCCAGTAAAATGCGTCTGTTGATGCTTCGACACCAATCAGGCAGGCCGGAATATTCGCCACCGTCTGGAGTAATTCTTTTCGCCCGGTACGTTTTGAATAAACCGGCCTACCGGCCTAGTTTAACCCGCAGAGCTGAAAGACATTTTTAGCCAGATCAATACCCAGAAATACGATATTCATGGTGATTCTCCTACTGAGCACATTTCGTACAGTTAACCGCAGGGGAAGGAGGTAGTCCATCCCATTAACTGGAAGAAGAAATTCGCCGGTCTGGGCGTAACGGAACTGCGGCGTCTGCGGCAACTGGAGGATGAAAATCAGCGGCTGAAAAAACTGGTGGCTGACCTGAGTCTGGACAAGGAGATGCTGCAGGAGGTACTGAAGCAAAAGTTCTGAGGCCGGATCAGAAGCGTCAGGCGGTGCATTTTCTGTGGGAGACTTACCGTATCAGTGTCCGACGGAGATGTGGACTGCTGATGCAGACTAGAACCGTTTACCACTGGCAGAGTCGGCAGGATGATTGGGCGATAACCCTGCGCATCAGGGAAATAGCGGAAACCCGGATCCGCTACGGTTGCCCGCGTATTCATATTCAGTTACGACGGGAAGGCTGGCCTGTTAACCACAAGAAAACACACAGGATCTATTGTCTGGATGGTCTGAACTTGCGGAGAAAACGTCCGCGCAGGCATGCCAGTGCAGCACATTCGTCAGCGACGTCCCGTCCTGGCCGGTGTCGATCAGTGCTGGAGTATGGATTTCGTGTCGGATAACCTGTTTAACGGACGACGTTTCCGGGCGCTGACTGTAGTCGATAATTTTAGTCGGGAATGTCTGGCGATCCATGCCGGAAAGTCGCTGAAAGGTGAGGATGTGGTCGGTGTGATGGAAGGGTTGCGGGTGCTGGGCAAGCGCCTGCCGGTACGTATTCAGACAGATAACGGCAGCGAGTTTATTTCGAAAAGTCTGGATAAATGGGCGTATGAGCACAGTGTCACAATGGACTTCTCCCGCCCCGGAAAACCAACGGATAACCCGTTTATTGAATCATTTAACGGAAGTATGCTGGATGAATGCCTGAACATTCACTGGTTCCTCACGCTGGAAGATGCGCAGGACAGACTCGACAACTGGCGCAGGGAATACAATCATGAGAGAACGCATTCATCATTAAATGACATGACTCCGGCTGAATTCATCCGAAGTCTCCGGAAAGACGAAGATCTCTGATTTAGCACTGCACTGAATTTGGGCCAGGGTCATATTTTTTGTTGGTTTATATTTTAAAATGGATCTTATTCTTCATGTTCATACTTCTCCAGTATTCGTTAGTTGTTTCGGTATAGAATCTCCAGTGCGTCGCTGTACGACCCACCGACGGAGTTCATTAATATACTCACTACTATCAGACTCTTCCTTTACCCGTTGATTGGTTTCATCATTGGTTGTAGATGTGTTGCTGTGGAATCTGACATGTTCACCATTGATGCTTATAACACGCAAGGCTCTGCATTTGCATTTACCACCACGTGGTGAAGGTATTAAAAAAAGTTCAGACTCTACAGCTTTAGACCCCTGATCGGTAATATATTCAAGTAGGTCGCTGGCACGTCTGAGACTGATGTTGAATGTGAGGCGAACATCTTTAACAGTAATAGGGCTACCTTTTAATAGCGCCCAATAAGCGACTAGCATGTAAAGAGGGAGGTTTAAATACTTCTCACCATGAAGTGCGGATGGTGTCTGGTAAGGCTTAAGTTTTCGTGAGTATTGCACTAATCTTTTGCTGGACATTTTTGATACCTTGTTTGTCTAAGGACAAAAAGTTCCTCGATCTGAACATAACATAAGAGCATCTAAGATATAGTATAAACTGTCATTCGTGACTGTAAGAATACTATTTTCCGTATCATTTATAGCTTATTCCTATATAAATGCAACATTATCTTATTTATGTAATTTCATGAGCATGTAAGAAACATATGCAGAATATTATGAGTGATTTTGTTTCTCTTATTTTTAATTATCCAGATAATTTAAAAAATCATCATTACGTATATTCATATATGACACACAAAAAAATAATCAGGAATGTGATATTGCAGAGCCATTGCAACATTCCAGCTTTACTATATTAAAACAAAAAGAGCGACCCAGTGGTTGGTGAATAACGTGCCTTAGTACTCCTCACAATCAAAACATAATTGTAAAAACAGAGCTGCATTAAAAGTGAATGCCTGTTTTTTATTATTCATGTAAAGAATCAATAACATATATGAGTATAAATCCCACTACACAATGATAAAATCCTAATGATAAGTTTTTTCTCTCATCATGAGATGCATTAAATTCATATTTACATTTATTTTACTTGTTGTTTTTTAACTAATCTTAATATATATTACTATACGCAATGATTATTATAAGTAAAATATTAAAAAAGAATCTATTCATGAAGTCAGATGGTTATTAGGATACTGTATTTCGTTTTCTTACAACTTAAAGTTTAGCGAAAACTTGAAAGAAAAATGATGCTGTTAGTATATGCTTAGTGTAATTAAAACGATAATGGAAAGAATATAAGCTATATTATAAATGTAGTGTTAAACCAGTATTGAGGATAACTAGCATGCACACATTTCTGGGTAAAATGAAGCTCGAATGGGAGGCGATGATTTCGCGTACGGACGCAAGTGTACTGATTCTCTCTAAGGAACTTGCCATTGCGAATGCAGCAGACATGAGTCAGCGTTTCTACGATACTGTTCTGACTGACCCTCAGGCTGAAGAATTCCTGACAAATGAACAGGTTGAGCGACACCTGAAAAAAGCACTTGAACTGTGGGTTATTGAGGTTTTATCAGGCAGTACTGAAAGTGTGGATCGTCTTATTGCGATGCAGCAGCATGTTGGTGAGATGCATGCAAGGATTGGGATTCCGGTGCAGGTGGTTGAGATGGGCGCGCGCGTACTGAAGAAATTTCTTTCACCACTCATTGATAACATGGAGTGCTCAGCAGAAGAAAAATTTAAGCTTCTGAATTTTACTACGGAAAGTATAGATATGGCCATGGAGGTGATGTCAAGAGCATTTTCATTCAGTGACAATCAGTCATCAAGGGAGGATGAGAATTATCGTGTTTTTTCTCTGCTTGAAAACGCAGAAGAAGAGAAAGAAAGACAGATATCCAGTTTTTTGTCATGGGAAATAGATATTATTTATAAAGTGATGCTGGATGCAGAAGTATGTGACATTCAATCTTTTAGCCGGTCAGAATTTGGACTTTGGTTTAATCATAAAGGCAGGCATTACTTTAGCGGCTTAACTGGTGTGGGTTATATTTCAAAACTAATGCTTGAACTGGATGACCTTGTCCGTAATATAAAAAAAGAGTCTGCATCTCCATCAAAAAGACAAAAACGCATCAGTTATACGCTCCAGATGCGGAACTGTTTGTCTCAGATAAAAACATTGTTGCGTGACCTTTTTGACGATGTTTCTCGCCATGAGATTGGAATGGATGTTCTGACAAGACTCCTTAACCGTCGTTTTCTTCCTACCATATTTAAACGTGAAATTGCGCATGCGAACAGAACTGGCACACCTCTGTCTGTCATGATTATTGATATTGATTTCTTTAAAGAAATTAATGATGGACATGGACACAATACTGGAGACGAACTTCTGAGAAAAGTATCACAGGCATTTTATGACAGCGTCAGAAGCAGTGATTATGTGTTTCGTTATGGTGGTGATGAGTTTCTCATTGTACTGACAGAAGCCTCAGAACAAGAAACATTGCGAATGGCGGAGCGCATTCGTAACCGCGTTGAAAAACAGACAGTAAACACTCAGGATGGCGGTATGCTGTCGGTATCACTCTCTATTGGTGTAGCGATGTTTAGCGGGCATCCAGATTATGAAAGATTGATACAGTCAGCAGATGAGGCCCTGTACCGGGCTAAATCACTTGGGCGTAACAGGGTTGAAATATGGAAAAGCCAGTAACATGTTGACGTATACCTCAAAAATTTATTCGTTATATGAAACCTGTACACTGATGCGAGGAATCGGGGTGATGTATGAAACCAGTCAGCATACTGAAGGATGCAAACCATATTTTATTTCCTGCTCTGGAGCAATCCATTATAGCTGTTATGCTGGTTGATGAGAGAAACAGAGTCATATTCTTCAATCAGGCGGCTGAAAAACTGTGGGGCTGGTCACGTGAAGAGGTTATTGGTCAGGATATGAAAATCCTGCTGCCAAAACAATTACAGCGTGAGCACCGGGATCGGGTACAACGTCATCGTATCGGGATGGAGTCCCATGTTGTTGGTATGAACAGGGAGTTACAACTTGAGCGTAAAGACGGAAATACAGTATGGACTGTTTTTTCGCTTTCCAGAGTGGATGTCAGTAATCGTATCTATTACATGGCTATGGCCAGAGATGTCAGCGATGAAGTTGCGCGGAGGGAGCAAAATCACCTGCTGTTACTGGCGGTCAGTCACACGGAGCATCCGATTATTGTCCTTGGTTCTCAGCGGCAGATACTTCAGGTTAATAAAGCATTCACGACACTTACAGACCTCCGCGCCCATGATGTTATCGGAAAGAAACCAGACGTACTGTTGCCTGAATATAAGAAATACAAAAATATCAGAGATCGTCTTCTCCGGTTGATGAAGCAGGGTGACTGGTTTCAGGAGGATATACCTGTCCGTTGTGCGAATAATTCAGTTGTATGGTTCTCTGCACAGATGGATCCTATTCTTGATGAGACAGGGAAGTTAAACAACCTGGTGATGACACTTACCGACATTACCATGGAGCGTGAAATCCGTGAGTATGAAAAAGATATTCTGGCTATTATGATAAGCAGCCTTTCCCTGTCAGAAACAGGTGATGCAATCTGTCGGCGTATAGAGTTCCTTATCCAGGGATGTTCAGCCTCTCTGTATTATTATTCCGGTGGGCAATTATTCTTATGGGGGTCACCGGTTTCAGCCGATAGCCAATATGTGTCTGAAAGAAATCTGACGCAGGGAAAGAAAACGTGGACACTTCGCTCACATAATGGTCAGTTGCGGGGGAAGCTAACGCTGCGGTTCAGCAACGATATGCAATCCGGTATATACGGTGCCAGGATTGCTGAAATCAGTGCTCATCTGTGTGTTATTGCGCTGGAACAAGAAGACAAGCGACAACAGATAGAACGTCTGATACAGACTGATTCGCTCACAGGGTTACCAAACAGAACCAGTCTCAATCATTATATCGATCGTTTATTTGAGAGTTCATCTTTAAAAGAACTCTCGGCCTTCAGTCTGTGTATAGATAACTTCTGAGAAATCAATGATAACATGGGATATGCTGTTGCTGACCAGTTGCTTTTACTTATGGTTATACGGCTACAGTCTGCCCTTGAACCTGGATCTTTTCTGAGCAGAACTGAAGGGCTCCAGTTTATTCTGGTTGTGCCTGAATGTAGTATCATAATGTCTTCACAGATAGCGCAGGAACTGGAAAAAATAGCGGCAAAACCTGTAGTGCTTGAGGGGCACACGTTTAGTTTCACATTCAGCATCGGGATCAGTCATTACCCGGAATGTGTGAAGGACGATTTGTTATCCGGAGCAAGGATATCTATGGAGCATATCCGTGCGTCAGGAGGAAATGGCTGGCAGTTTTTCAGCCATGAGACCGATCGTATGGTCAGGGAACGGATTATGATGAAACGGGCGCTGAGAGAGGCGATTGAAGAAAGTCAACTGAGGCTGGAATATCAGCCTCAGATTTTTGCTGGAAATAACATGATTTACGGATTTGAGGCGCTGGCCCGCTGGCATTCTCCAGAGTATGGCGAAGTCCCTCCAGATATATTCATTTCCCTGGCTGAAGAGACCGGAGATATTAAAATGCCGGGAGAATGGGTGCTCAGAGAGGCTTGCAGACAAATGGCAGAATGGATTCTGAACGATGCGGGTGTTTGCTCTGTGTCAGTTAACCTGTCTGCCATTAATTTCTGTTGCCCTTATCTGCCTTCAATTATTGCCGGACTTCTGAAGGAATACAATCTGCAGGGTAATATGCTGACGATTGAAATAACTGAAAGTGCCATGCTGGAGTTTGATAGCGATGTACTGAAACGTATTCATGACATACGTGGATTGGGAGTGAGACTGGCTGCTGATGATTTTGGTACAGGTTATTCAAGCCTTTCACGTCTGTCAGGGTTGCCTGTTACAGAGCTGAAGATAGACAAGAGTTTTATCGACAGATTTCTGACAGAAGAAAAGGTTGCAGTTCTTGTGAAAGCTATCGCAGGAATTGGTAAGAGTATGGGTATGTCTGTTGTTGCAGAAGGTGTGGAGACGAAAGAACAATATGACCTGCTGAAAATGAAAGGATGTTCAGAAATTATTATTCAGGGATACTATTTTTCTCGACCACTACCTGCCAGGAGCGTTGCTGACTGGCTGGTTAAATATTCAGCAACTGAGTACTAAATATTTTACAGGTTAATCTAATTCAATTTGAAAATGACATCTGGCCGGTTCTGGTCTCGCTGATATTTTTTCGACTGCATCAGTCATGATGTACCCTGGGATTTTCTGAATCCAATGTCATGTCGTCACATATTTTCACAAAAGAACCTTGGTGTTCCTGCAATTGAGAACATGAATCCTGAGTTTTTTTGCCATGAAATTGTATAGGTGACTTTACTGTTTTCTGCTGAATAGAATGCAGGGAATGTTCTCTGGATTTCATCATTCCCGAGGGACTCTCCCTTTAGTATCCTGATATATCTGGAGGTCAATATGAAATTATCATTATTCTTCACATAACTAAAATGTATATTTCTGTTTATTATTCCTTTATTTACTCCGTCTAAAAACTGAACACCTTCGATGTGAACCACTCCGGATGCATTATTGTCAAAAATGAAATTTAAGGTAATATGCTGCGTTACCATCCCCTGCACGTAAACCATTCTTGTAATACATGAAATATTGTTTTCTTTATTCTTATCTTTAATCATTACAAAAACAATTAGAGTTATAAAAATCGAAAAAATCAAAATGGCAATGAAGATTGAATTCGATTTTATTGTATTTACGCCAATTTTAATCATTATTCACCACCACGATAAAGTATTGAAATGCAACTAATTTTTTTGCTGTCAAATGGTTTATTACATCCAATGATAGACCGTGATGGAGTATATTTATACGATGTCATATATACCCACGGAAATACCTTGCATTTAAAATCCAAGCCTGTTGATGCAATCTCATTTCTCCAGTTAATATCAGCAGTATTGATATTGTGATAAAAAAAACACCCATCCTGCTTGCCGACAAACTCATAACTGGAAAAGAAGTTTCCATCTATTTTTAAATAAAAATGGTAAATTATAAAAATAAAAATAAGTACTGAAGTAACTACGAAAATAAAAAGTTTATATGATATTTCTCTGATGGGAGACTCTTCATTTTTAGAAGTTACTTTATGAGACAATTGGATACTATGATCACTAATATCAACAGAATTTATTTCTTTAACTTCATTATGCTCCGGGATCTGAAAGCCTTTTTTTGGTACAGTGACAATAATGTTTTCATCCTGTGATAATGTTTTTAACCCTCGACGGATTGACGCAATATTTTGGTAAAGTGTATTAGGTGGAACAAGCATTCCCTCACCTTCCCATACAACTTTATAAATATCATTCTGTGGTACGATTTCTGGCGTTTTCTGTAACAACAATAAAAAACAACGCGATGCAGGTACTGTCAGTCTGTAATTCACCAGTTGATCAGAGTGCAAAACAAGAAGGCTATCGTCAGGCCAGAATTCAATTTTTTTATTGATGAGGTAACCTTTTTTCATCGTACCACCAGAAAAATCTTTAGGGCGTTGTTTCAAAAAGTGTATACAGAGATTGAGTACGCCATATTGTAAATATGCAGTATAGTTAATGATATCTCAATTTGCATTCTATATCCATATGGACCCGCTAAAAGGTTCAGACACAACCATCAGTCAGTAATATCGGTTTGTTTATTTCCTGATTCGCCGCTTCTCCACCGAGCTTCAAACTCTGATGGTATATGATAATTATGACGTTGCCAGAATTCGTGATGTCAGCGTTCAGTATGTCCGTCATACGGTCAGCCATATCCGCAGAATTCACATTCATGAAGAGTAGCCCCTGATTTTTGTCAGCGACTGGTTGCCTGAAAGCATTGCCCGAAAATTCACAAGAGAACTGCGCCGACATCATCAGGCCTGCTCTCAGGATGTGGATAAAAAGAACTGAATGAGGGAATCGGATGAACATGCAGAGAAAGTTAAGAACCCTTGTCCTGAATTGCGTTTTTTGATGTTTTTTTCCCTCTATAGTGTTACTTTACACTCAGTAAGCCGTGTCAACTGCACGGGAACTAACGCGAGGTATTTATGGGCAGAACACAACGGGCAACGCAAAGCGTTACCATGACCGTAGAACGCGACTTACTCAGCCGTGCGCGTGAGGCAGGAATAAATCTCAGTGCAGCCCTGACCGCGGCCCTTGACGCAGAACTACGCCAGTACGAAGCCAAAAAGTGGCAGAAGGAAAATAGCGAAGCGCTGAAAGCACTTAACCGCTTTCACGATGAACATGATTGTTTCAGTGATGAGCACAGGACATTTTAAGAATGCAGTTCACTGTATACCGTAACACCGGGAACAGCGCCGTCTATCCCCTGTTGCTTGATGTAACCAGCGATATTATCGGCCAGTTAAACCGCAGGATTGTGATCCCCCTGTTACCTGTTGAGAAGTACCCAGGCAGCACGCGACCGGAACGCCTGGTTCCGCTTGTCAGACTGATCGACGATAACGAATATGCCATCATGACGCACGAGATGGCGAGCATTCCGGTCCGTTCTCTGGGGGCTGTATTTTGCGATGCTTCCCTTTATCGTACAGAGATCAAAGCTGCGATTGATTTTCTTCTTGATGGTATTTAGATGCTCCTTTCGTTTTTGATGACCCACTCTATCAGGCTCTCTGCCGGCAGCGGCGCTGAGAAAAGATAGCCCTGAATAATCGGGCACTGGCGATCCCGAAGAAAATCCAGTTGTGCCTGCGTCTCAACACCTTCAGCCACGATATTCAGCTCCAGATTCTGCCCGATCCCAATCATCGCTTCCGTCAGTGAACGCGTGCATTTGTCGGTAATCATATGGTCGATAAAGCCTTTGTCTATCTTGATTTCCGTCACAGGCAGTCTGGCCAGATTCTGCAGCCCTGAAAATCCTGTACCAAAATCATCAACTGACAACCCCACGCCCAGAGCCCTGATTTTACACAGGTGGGCCCGTACGGTATCGCTCATCTCTATCATGTCGTTTTCGGTCATTTCCAGCGTCAGACATTCGCCGGGTAGCCGGTACCGCTCAAGCAAGGCCCTGAGCCTCGATGGCAAATCTGCTTCCCGGAAATCTTTCGGGGTAAGATTGACCGATACCGAGGGAATAGCCAGTCCCTGCTGACGCCATTCGGCAAGCTGGCGGCAGGCCTCCTGCAGCACCCATTTTCCCAGATTGATGGTCTCACCCATTTTGTCCGCAAGGGCGACAAAACGCGGTGGTGGAACACGCCCAAATACCGGGTCTGTCCAGCGGGCCAGGGCCTCCACGCCGTACAGCTCTCCGGAGTGAGCCCGCACCTGCGGCTGATAGTGCAGCGTCAGCGTTTCGTCCGCGATGGCCTTTTTCAGCGCGACAGCCATCCGTTGTTCTTCGCTTATGTGCCTGTTCGCGTCTGGTTCGAAGAACTGCCAACCATCCCCTCCGTTATCACGCAGACGCTCCATGGCATGGCGTGCTGAGGTCAGAAGCAGATCACGATCCCCCCCCGGATACAGGCTTATCCCGGTACTGATGGTCAGGCTGAACGTGTCTTCATCCAGCGTGACCGGCATTTTCATCAGGCTGACCAGCTCACCGGCAAGTCCGGCGGCCCTGTCCGCATCATAATCCGGCGCAATCAGCACAAACTGTATCCCCTCCGTTCTGCTGATATACTGGTCCGGGCGGAGTATCTGGCGAAGCCGTTCCGCCATGGTGAGCAGCAACTGGTCCGCGATGGCATAGCCGTTCATCTCGTTAAGGTAGCTGAAGCGATCGATACTCATACAGAAGACGGCCAGCCTCCCTGCCGGTTGCTGCTCAAGCAGCCGGTCAAGATGCTGATGAAGGCGGTTTCTGCCGGGCAGGCCTGTCAGGGCATCAAACTGTTTAAGCCGCTCGATTTGCTGACGGCTGGCTTCCTTCTCCATGGCCAGGCTGCAGAAGTGCGTGCAGACATCCGCCACGCGTTCTGTAAAACGTTCACTCCCTGTCTGTTCCACATACTCCAGTACCAGGCTCCCTTCCACACGGCCGGCACCGGTATGGACGGGCCAGCGCCGGCGGAGTCCCGTACCTGACGGGGCAGGGGCTGGGGAGCCTTTAGCCCACAGATGCTGTCTTTTCTGACGTAAATGATACAGTGACGCTCTGGCTCCTGGGAGAACCGCTTCGGCCTGACGGCAGATGACTGCGCCCGTGTCATCAAAGGTCCGCTCGCTGAGCAGCGTGGACAAGATCTCTTTTTCAAGTCCCCTGATCTTCTGGTTTTCCGTGATATCGGTAAACGTCAGCACCCGGTTTTCAAGTTCACCGCGTTCATTGTGAACAGGCGTGGAAGAGATCCTGACCCAGATACTGAGGCCATTTCGGGTCAGGGTGTTCAGTTCATCCACCCTGCGGGTATAACCCTCCAGGAGCTCGTTTAAAAGGGCGTTATTCTCCCGCTCCGTTTTTGCCGCCAGCAGCGCAGCCGGATGCTGACCGATCACCTCTGATTCAGCATAACCGTACAGGGTGCTGAATGCCCGGTTAGCCTGAATGATCTGAGAGGATGAGGAGAGCACCACCACCGGCTGGTCCGTATGGGCCATGGCCATCAGCAACAGACGGTTTTCTTCCTGGCGCTGTACCTCTGCCGTCACATTGCGGGCCATGGCCAGATAGTGTATTTTCCCCTCCACCTCAGCCCGGGACAGGGCAAAACTGGCCCAGATACGGCTGCCGTCGCGTCTTTCAAGCTGCAACTGGCGGTTCATTCCGACAACCCTGTCCTGCCCTCCCTGCCGGTTGTATCGGATAAACGACACATGGTTACCTTTCAGTTCCCCGGGAACCAGCATGTTCACGCTGTTCCCCAGCACTTCCTCCCGGGGGTACCCCCAGAGATACTCAGCGGCTTCATTGAAAAACTGTACACGATCGCCATCATCAATAAGCACAACGGCCATCATGCTCTGCTCAAGCGCCGGAAACAGAATACGCCGTTCCGGGCTGTCAGGATGTTCACCTGCGTTCATCATGCCACTCTCCCTTTTTCACGCTCAGTGTGACGGTGTCCACATTTCCACCCGGTTACGCCCGAGCGCCTTGGCCTGATACAGTGCCTCATCTGCCGCCTGTATCAGACGTTCATAGTCCGGGTGGCCACTGAACATGGCGACACCAATGGACAAGGACGGCACGATGGTTTCTCCGTCAGCAGCCGTCACCGAAATTTTGTTAACCAGCACCCGGATACGCTCTGCAATCTGCCGCGTTTCCTGGGGGGATGCTTCGGTCATCACAATCAGAAACTCATCCCCGCCATAGCGGAAGACATAATCACTGCTGCGCACATTGTTGTAGAACACCTGTGACACCTTACGCAGGATCTCATCGCCCAGATGGTGGCCATGACGGTCGTTAATCTGCTTGAATTTGTCCACGTCAATAACCAGTACAGACAGTTCACCGCCGCTGCGGCTGGCATGCAGGATTTCACGTTTAAAGATGGTTGGCAGAAAACGACGGTTCAGCAGCCGGGTGAGGACATCCATGCCCACTTCGTGGCGGGAGACTTCTTCAAACAGCGCCTTAAGGAAGGTGTTAATCTGCAGCAGCAGGTGCCTGACCTGATGTACCAGACTGACCCGTGACGGACGTTTACTGAGCGCTCTGGGGTTATACCGGGCGTCAGTAATAAGTTCATCCAGCTCCTGTAACAGCTTCGCGATGTACCCCGTTTCCGGCAGACCGCTGAAATAGTGACGGCCTTTATGATTGAACCACAGCCCGAAATCTGCCCGGCTCAGTGGCCTGACACTTTCCAGATCTGCGTCCACCATCACGTTGTAGATAACGTCAGCTTCCCAGGCCAGCAGGCTGGCCGTCTGACGTTCCTTTTCTTCTTCGGCATTTTCCAGCAGAGAAAAAATCCGGTAGTTTTCCTCTTCCCGCGTGGCACTGCTTTCACTGAATGAGAAGACCCTCGACATGATTTCCATCGCCAGGTCGATGCTGACAATGATGAACTGGCAGAGTCCCACCCTGTCTTCCGGGCTGCAGTCCGGCGTCCTGATATGTGAAAAGATAAGTTTTTTCAGGGTGCGGGCGCCCATTTCAACCAACTGGACCGGAATGCCAATCCGGGCATGTACTTCGCCCACGCGCTGCTGAGCGGTGATCATGTTCTCAACCTGTTCAGGCTGACAGGAGAGAATATTTTCGATCCAGCGCACCAGGGCCATCTTGAGGTGTCTTTCAACCTGCTCGTTGGAGAGATAGATTTCTGCTTCGGGATCAGAAAGGACGACGGTATAAAAAGCTTCGCTGAGGGATGCCGCATGCTGGCGTGCCAGTTCAGCAGAGAGCATTCTGACCCGCGGGGAACTCTGTTCTATGAGTGAGGTCCATTCCTGCTTCATTTTACTGATGTAAGTTTTCATATTTTACCTCCATTTAAAACGGGAACGGAGCGTATAAACGGGAATACTGGCTGAATACCGCTCTGTGCCCGCGAGTTACAATTGGTCAATTAACATCCAGAGCTGGTTGCCACGCAACTTCTTTTTACCTCCACAGTGCAGAATCGGTTGCTTAAGTCTACCTCCTGTGGGTAACACCAGAAATGTATACTGTGAATAAAACTGTTCCTGATAATGAGGTGATCCCTGCAGAACTCAGGGAACGGAAGGGGTCCATTGAGGTAGTTACGAGTCAGTTAATCCCGGCACAGATTTCTTCAACTGGCTAGGCTGCATTGCGAAGCGCGAGCAGATTACGGCGAAGAGAATAAACTGCCTGTATCGCTTCACGGCAAAATTCACTATGAAAGAGGGGCCTCCATCTCACCATTTCTTTCTGTGCCGGCAATACAGGTTATCAGTATTATGAAACGCCAGACCCCGGTCTTGTTTCTGAAAAATGTACCATGATGGTAAACAACTCGTCGGAACTGGTGGAGTAGCTTAACGGTGCATTATTTTCTTCCGGCCGACAGGGCCGCTACTGACTGAAGGACAGCATCACGGTAGTTTCAAAAAGCAATTAATAAAAAATCAGCATCAACATCATATACAGAAACATTTTTTGACAAAATGCAACATGACCATAATAATTGTATGGTTATGTGAGTCGATATTGTCCTGTTCTCTGTCCCGTGTCTTGTGGAAGGAATCATATGATGAAAAAGCTCAGTATTGTCAGTCAGGTTGTTGCATTATCTCTTGTCGCATCTGCCGCTTCTTATGCTGCAGGTTCGGGTTCCCGGTCTTCCTCTGGGCACGCAGTCATCCAGGCAGCAGAACCGTTTAAAGCATCTGTTCTTGTTAGTGGACTGGACGCTCCCTGGGATATGCTCTGGGGCCCTGATAACTGGTTGTGGGTGACTGAGCGCAAGGCCGCATCCATTGACCGTATCAACCCACTGACAGGTGAAAAACAGGTTGCCATCACCCTTCAGGGAGTTCATACCGGTCCACAGCATGAAGGTGTGCTTGGACTTGCGTTATCTCAGGATTTCATGAAACCCGGCGGGGATAAGTATGTTTACACCGCTTATACCTATATGGACGGAGAAAACGAATATGCAAAAATTGTCCGACTGGAATACGACGAGAAAACCCACAAACTCGGTAATGAAACAGTAGTACTGGCCGGTTTCCCGGCAGGCAATGACCATAACGGCGGGCGTCTTCGCTTCGGGCCTGACGGAAAACTGTATTACACCATCGGTGAGCAGGGCCATAACCAGGGAGCTAACTTCTGTAAACCGATTGAAGCACAACGTATCCCGACAGAAGCGGAACTGGCTAAAAAAGATTTTTCCTCTTACGCAGGCAAAATCCTGCGCCTGAATACAGATGGTTCCGTGCCGGCTGATAACCCGGTCATCAACGGCGTGAAAAGCCATCTTTTCACTTATGGTCACCGTAACCCGCAGGGTCTGGTCTTTGTCGGCGACACCCTTTACGCCTCCGAACAGGGCCCCTCTTCTGATGATGAACTGAATATTCTGGAGGCGGGAGGTAACTACGGCTGGCCGCATGTGGCCGGATTCCGTGATGACCAGGCTTATGTCTATGCGAATTATTCCGAAGCAAAAAACTGCCCGTCAGTTAAGTGGGACCCTAACCACATACCCGAAGGTGTGCCGGTACAGAAAGAATCCGACTGGAATTCACCTGATTTTAAAGCCCCACTAAAAACCTTTTTCACCGTTAAGGATGGATATACCTTTAACGATAACAGTTGCCCGCCTGACTCATCCTATATATGCTGGCCAACCATTGCGCCGTCCAGTGTGGCATACTATCCGGCGGACGGCGTTATCAAAGGCTGGCGTAATTCCATTCTCATCAGCTCCATGAAAAACGGTGCGCTGTACCGTGTGCTGCTAAATGAGAATAAACAGGATGTTCAGGGCGATGTGGCTAAATATTTCCACACTGCCAACCGTTACCGCATGGTACTGGTCAGTCCGGATACGCGTAAAATATTCGTTGCCACGGATAACTTCGGTAATGTGATGGATGAAAACAACCACCCGACACATGACCTGTCAAATCCTGGCTCCATTCTCGTCTTTGAGTACACCGGTAAATAATTGCCAGAACAGCGGGTTCACCGGTTCAGATAAACCCGCTGTCTTTCTTTGCCTGTTATTCATTATTTTCATCCGCGAATTATAAATTATCCCTTAAAACACATGGATTTTGAGGAGTTGAGCGAGATGGTTCTCGTCAGGGAAGAGACAGCATTATTTTGCGCTCCGTCCTCATTTCCGATTTATGCTGGTCATTTTTTCAGACAATTGCTCACTGAATAACAGCGCACATCATAGATGTAATATGTTATGGCCTGCATCTGACCTCATTTTATCAGGGCGAATACTTAATTCGCGAAGCATCATAAGATGTGACGTGTCGCATGTAATATCATTATATAAAACCTTAAAACACCATACACACATAAATTAAAAGGTTTTTCAGTGTGCTTCCGGGATAATTTCCGCTATCTGGAAAACTGACTCATTTAGCCATCAACAACAGATGCCAGGACAATGCAGGCATGGTCAGAATCTGACGTCAATATGATATATCACCGGAAGTACACAGAGTGTTTGGAACGTTCCAGTGATCTCATCTTTCATTTAAATTTCAGTTCGCTAGCATCGACTTTATCTCAAATCATCCGTTATTGAGGAAGATGATGCAGGAACGGTAAGCGGCTCATCTGAACCGTATTGACGATTAGACGTTGCTAAGGTCGAGTTTCCAGGGAAGCAGATCGCGGACCCGGTTCACCGGCCAGTCCTGTATATGACCGATGACGTAACGCAACCACGTCTCGGGGTCAACGCCGTTAAGCCGGCAGGTGACGAGCAGAGAGTAGAGGATCGCCGCACGTTCTCCGCCTGTATCTGAACCGGCGAACAGCCAGTTTTTCCGGCCCAGGGCTACGCCACGCAGCGCGTTCTCCGCGATGTTGTTGTCGATCTCCGCCCAGCCATTGCTGCAGTACAGGTTTAACGCGTCCCACTGCTTCAGTAGATAGGCGAACGCCTTCGCCGTGTCCGAGTGGCGCGACAGTACCTTCATCTGAACCTGTATCCAGTCGTACAGTGACTGCATTAACGGGATAGTCTGCTCTTTACGTACCGCCAGCCGCTCGTCTGCCGGGCTGCCGCGTATCTCCGCCTCGATGGCATACAGTTTTCCGATACGCTTCAGCGCTTCGGTTGTGATGTCGGTCGGTGTCCGGGCATGCACGTCGTGGATTTTTCGCCGGGCATGGGCCATGCAGGCCGCTTCGGTTATGCGGCCATCTTCGTACAGCGCATTATAACCACCGTAAGCGTCCGCCTGCAGGATACCGCTGTACCCCGCAAGGTGCTGCTGTGGATGTACGCCTTTCCGGTCCGGCGAGTACGCGAACCAGACCGCCGGTGGAAGCTGTGAGCCCGCGTTGCGGTCGTCCCGCACGTATACCCACAGCCGGGCCGTGCGCGTTTTACCGCTGCCCGGCTCCTGTACCGGCACAGGGATATCGTCGGTGTGCACCTTGCCCGGCATCAGCACGTACTGGCGCAGCAGGTCGTACAGCGGCTCCAGCAGTTCGCTCACCGCGCCGGACCAGCGACCCAGCGTGGCGCGACTCAGCTCCACGCCCTGACGATGGTATATCTCTGACTGACGATAGTGAGGCGTGTGCTCTGCGAACTTCGCCGTGACGATGCGCGCCAGCAGGCCGGGGCCCGCATAGCTGCGTTCGATGGGTTTTGACGGCATGGAAGCCTGAACGATGTGGTCACAGCTGCAGCAGGCCAGCTTCGGCCGCTGCGTTTCGATAACCTTAAAGGCGCTGCTGATAAGCTCCAGCTGCTCCGATACGTCGCAGCCCAGCGCGTTGAGTTCGCAGCCGCATGCCGGACAGGTGATTTCTGCCGGCGACAGCGTGAGGGTTTCGCGGGGAAGTGAGGCCGGCAGCGGTTTGCGGGCGGAAGACTGGCGCAGCGGCTGCGGGAGTGCCGGGTCATGCTGCTCGCCCAGCACCTCAGCCATCTCCTCCTGCAGGGCGCTGATGCGCTCCTCTGCCTCGCGCACCTGGCGGGCCGTTTTCTCACGCAGCTTTTCGGAGCTTTTGCCGAACTGCATACGTTGCAGCTTAGCAACCAGCGCCTTCAGGCGGTTGATTTCGCTGGCGTACGCCGCCACCCGCTGTGAGAGCAGACGATTATACTCCGCCATTTTGCGGATGGTGGTCTGCTGCTCCTGCAGCAGCGCCCTGAGCCGGGCGTTTTCATCAGGGTATGAGGTCTCCATAACCCCACTTTACAGCAGGTTATATGCGTATTCCAGGGCGTTCCGTCCGCTGGGGATGCTTCCAGTTAATGCCTTCCAGCAGCATGGACAGTTGCGCCGGCGTCAGATGAACCTTGCCGTCACGGGTCACCGGCCAGACGAAGCGCCCCCGCTCCAGCCGTTTGGTAAACAGGCACAGGCCGTCCCGGTCCGCCCACAGCACCTTTATCATATCGCCCCGCCGCCCGCGGAAGATAAACAGATGGCCGCTGAACGGGTCATCCCGTAACGTGTTCTGCACCCTGGAAGCCAGGCCATTGAAGCCGTTGCGCATGTCCGTGACGCCGGCAACCAGCCAGATGCGTGAGCCTGCAGGGAGTGATATCACCGGCTCCCTCCCTGCATTTCCCGGATGAGCATCTGCAGCAGCTCCGGCGTCAGTTTTCCGCTGATACGAAGCGTTCCTGCGGGCAGAACCAGCTCACAGCAGGGGGCATCGTCGCTCTGAACGGATGGTGGATGAGGCTGTCCGGGGCCTGATTCAGCAGCGAGCGTCACGGGCAACATGACCGGCGCATCTGTCCGCGCAGCCAGCAGCCCCTGCTGATAAAGTCGCCGCCAGTTGAACAGGAGATTGTCGTTAATGTTATTTTCGCGGGCAAGCTGTGCCACGCTGACGCCGGGCTGCATCGACTGCTCCACCATGGCGATTTTGAAGTCGCGGGGGAAGTTGGGACGTCGGGGCCGCTTACGGGCAACAGGGATTTCACCGGGAGCCGGGGTAGAGGCTACAGGAAGGACAGACGATTTTCGGGAGTCCTGCCGGTAAAGTCGTTTATCCAGATTTTTAGCGTTGATCCGTGGCGGCAGAGGCCATGACAGACCGGCCTTCCGGAAGCGGACAAAGAGATCGCAGACGGTGGTTTTGGGGATACCCAGCCTGCGCCCGGCCTCAATACGCGGCAGCTTTTCATCAAAATGGAGGCGAAGCGCCTCAAGGAGCCATGTCCGGTGTTTCACGCGATAGTGTCCATTAAAAATGATGGACACTATTTTCCCGGAACCGGAGCCCGCTGCACAGACGGTCTAAATGTGACGCTTACCA
>NZ_LIFT01000034.1:0-18411 GCF_001297795.1 Citrobacter sp. CtB7.12
GTAAGCGGCTCATCTGAACCGTATTGACGATTAGACGTTGCTAAGGTCGAGTTTCCAGGGAAGCAGATCGCGGACCCGGTTCACCGGCCAGTCCTGTATATGACCGATGACGTAACGCAACCACGTCTCGGGGTCAACGCCGTTAAGCCGGCAGGTGACGAGCAGAGAGTAGAGGATCGCCGCACGTTCTCCGCCTGTATCTGAACCGGCGAACAGCCAGTTTTTCCGGCCCAGGGCTACGCCACGCAGCGCGTTCTCCGCGATGTTGTTGTCGATCTCCGCCCAGCCATTGCTGCAGTACAGGTTTAACGCGTCCCACTGCTTCAGTAGATAGGCGAACGCCTTCGCCGTGTCCGAGTGGCGCGACAGTACCTTCATCTGAACCTGTATCCAGTCGTACAGTGACTGCATTAACGGGATAGTCTGCTCTTTACGTACCGCCAGCCGCTCGTCTGCCGGGCTGCCGCGTATCTCCGCCTCGATGGCATACAGTTTTCCGATACGCTTCAGCGCTTCGGTTGTGATGTCGGTCGGTGTCCGGGCATGCACGTCGTGGATTTTTCGCCGGGCATGGGCCATGCAGGCCGCTTCGGTTATGCGGCCATCTTCGTACAGCGCATTATAACCACCGTAAGCGTCCGCCTGCAGGATACCGCTGTACCCCGCAAGGTGCTGCTGTGGATGTACGCCTTTCCGGTCCGGCGAGTACGCGAACCAGACCGCCGGTGGAAGCTGTGAGCCCGCGTTGCGGTCGTCCCGCACGTATACCCACAGCCGGGCCGTGCGCGTTTTACCGCTGCCCGGCTCCTGTACCGGCACAGGGATATCGTCGGTGTGCACCTTGCCCGGCATCAGCACGTACTGGCGCAGCAGGTCGTACAGCGGCTCCAGCAGTTCGCTCACCGCGCCGGACCAGCGACCCAGCGTGGCGCGACTCAGCTCCACGCCCTGACGATGGTATATCTCTGACTGACGATAGTGAGGCGTGTGCTCTGCGAACTTCGCCGTGACGATGCGCGCCAGCAGGCCGGGGCCCGCATAGCTGCGTTCGATGGGTTTTGACGGCATGGAAGCCTGAACGATGTGGTCACAGCTGCAGCAGGCCAGCTTCGGCCGCTGCGTTTCGATAACCTTAAAGGCGCTGCTGATAAGCTCCAGCTGCTCCGATACGTCGCAGCCCAGCGCGTTGAGTTCGCAGCCGCATGCCGGACAGGTGATTTCTGCCGGCGACAGCGTGAGGGTTTCGCGGGGAAGTGAGGCCGGCAGCGGTTTGCGGGCGGAAGACTGGCGCAGCGGCTGCGGGAGTGCCGGGTCATGCTGCTCGCCCAGCACCTCAGCCATCTCCTCCTGCAGGGCGCTGATGCGCTCCTCTGCCTCGCGCACCTGGCGGGCCGTTTTCTCACGCAGCTTTTCGGAGCTTTTGCCGAACTGCATACGTTGCAGCTTAGCAACCAGCGCCTTCAGGCGGTTGATTTCGCTGGCGTACGCCGCCACCCGCTGTGAGAGCAGACGATTATACTCCGCCATTTTGCGGATGGTGGTCTGCTGCTCCTGCAGCAGCGCCCTGAGCCGGGCGTTTTCATCAGGGTATGAGGTCTCCATAACCCCACTTTACAGCAGGTTATATGCGTATTCCAGGGCGTTCCGTCCGCTGGGGATGCTTCCAGTTAATGCCTTCCAGCAGCATGGACAGTTGCGCCGGCGTCAGATGAACCTTGCCGTCACGGGTCACCGGCCAGACGAAGCGCCCCCGCTCCAGCCGTTTGGTAAACAGGCACAGGCCGTCCCGGTCCGCCCACAGCACCTTTATCATATCGCCCCGCCGCCCGCGGAAGATAAACAGATGGCCGCTGAACGGGTCATCCCGTAACGTGTTCTGCACCCTGGAAGCCAGGCCATTGAAGCCGTTGCGCATGTCCGTGACGCCGGCAACCAGCCAGATGCGTGAGCCTGCAGGGAGTGATATCACCGGCTCCCTCCCTGCATTTCCCGGATGAGCATCTGCAGCAGCTCCGGCGTCAGTTTTCCGCTGATACGAAGCGTTCCTGCGGGCAGAACCAGCTCACAGCAGGGGGCATCGTCGCTCTGAACGGATGGTGGATGAGGCTGTCCGGGGCCTGATTCAGCAGCGAGCGTCACGGGCAACATGACCGGCGCATCTGTCCGCGCAGCCAGCAGCCCCTGCTGATAAAGTCGCCGCCAGTTGAACAGGAGATTGTCGTTAATGTTATTTTCGCGGGCAAGCTGTGCCACGCTGACGCCGGGCTGCATCGACTGCTCCACCATGGCGATTTTGAAGTCGCGGGGGAAGTTGGGACGTCGGGGCCGCTTACGGGCAACAGGGATTTCACCGGGAGCCGGGGTAGAGGCTACAGGAAGGACAGACGATTTTCGGGAGTCCTGCCGGTAAAGTCGTTTATCCAGATTTTTAGCGTTGATCCGTGGCGGCAGAGGCCATGACAGACCGGCCTTCCGGAAGCGGACAAAGAGATCGCAGACGGTGGTTTTGGGGATACCCAGCCTGCGCCCGGCCTCAATACGCGGCAGCTTTTCATCAAAATGGAGGCGAAGCGCCTCAAGGAGCCATGTCCGGTGTTTCACGCGATAGTGTCCATTAAAAATGATGGACACTATTTTCCCGGAACCGGAGCCCGCTGCACAGACGGTCTAAATGTGACGCTTACCAACATGCTGACGTTTCTCTTCGAGAGTGTAATGTTTTCGTTCCTGCATCATTTTCCTCAATAACCGAATGATTTGAGATAAAGCCGATGCTAGCGAACTGAAATTTAAATGAAAGATGAGATCACCGGAACGTTACATGCTAGCGAACTGAAATTTAATTGGAAGATGGGTTCACCGGAACGATACGTCTGAAAAGACGAGTTCACCGGAACGACACAACACATCTTGTCTGATGCTAAAAAATGCACAACAAAAATCCCGGCACTAAGGCCGGGACTTAATTCAGTCATAACGATAATCTAAGTTGATCTTCATCTTTTCAAGATCAACTGTGACAAGACAACCATGCCATGCCAGCTTGCCGTTAGTAAGATTATTGGCTACATAATACTTTCTCAATTCCACTAACCTTTCAAGAAGCAGACTGTCTGTTGTTGGTGTACCCGGCAAAAACCAAGTCTTTACGCCTTTCGTATCAATGTAATCATATAAAAATTTCGCATGATCATCTTCAGACGATAATTCAGCATCAAGTAAAATAATTCGCGCATTTTCAGGTGCCGATTCAAACAATATGCGCCCGATCTCTGAGTACAATTCATCATCACGGGAAGCCATTATTTACCCCCTGGTGCATTATTAAAAATTTCCCTGACCGGTCTCTCATTACCTATCTGATAAGTAACAGTAAAGCTATCAGGCCTTACATTACTACCACTATAGGACGGCTCAACTTTAACATTAACCTGCTTTCCATCTTTCAACGCATTGGCCCACGTATTCTCCATCTTTTTCCAAGCACCTTTATTCAGATTACCATCCATTGGAACCAGATTCAGTTTTTCGCCAGGACCATTAAAAATACTGGCGATAAGGTGTCCACCTTCATCGCCATCGACACCACATTTACCTGCTTTACACTGCTGATAAGTATTTCGGTCATTAGTAGACCAAGCTAATGTACTTTCAACACTCTCAGTCCTTCCTTGGGAATCAGTCTTAAATATTTTATTGTCATCAACTTTGTAAATTGTATTTGGTTTTGGATTATTTAGCTCTTTACTCCAGCTTCCTTTACTGCCTGAAATAGCAGCAATTTCATCGCTGGCTTTATTGATAAGCTTAGACGCAGTTTCAAGATCGCCAGCTTTCAGAGCCTTTTCTGCACCTTTTATAGCTTTTCCGGCCGTATCGCCCAGCGGTCCCATAAGCCCGACAACCGCAGCAAGATATCCCAGAGCACTGTCCGCTTCCACAAAACTCTTGATGTCACTGTAGACAGGGACAAAATCGCTGCCAAATTCCATAGCCCCGGCAAGAAGTTCATCCCGGTGCGCATCCATCTTCTCACCACACGCATCACTGCTGAGTCCGGCGCAGTTCTTCGCTTTAAACTCATCAACCGCTTCTTTCAGTTGTTGCTGGGCGTCACGGTATCTGTCTTCCGGCTTTTTACCTGTTGCCAGATAATCAGCGGCCTCACTGAGCGAGTTATTCTCAACTTCCACTTTTGCTGTGCTCGACGCAATTGCTGCCATCGACAGGTCACCATCCGTGCCTGCTGCTCCGGCCACACCGCCTGCAATCGTCACCAGGCTGCTGACCAGCCGTTTCTCATCGGCGGTCAGTTCACTGGCGCTGTCCTTGCCGTACAGGGCTTTCACCAGATGGTCCGTCATCGCGGATGCGGTGATGGCCCCGATGGCTCCGGCCTTCATGCCGTCTGAACCACTGCCGCCAGCAAGCTGCGTCAGCGCCGCAGCCACTATCCCGTGCAGGGCCGCACGGGCCACATCGTTATCCTGCTCTTTCACCAGCGAGGCGAGCAGGGGAGCCGCCCCGGCCGCTGCTCCCGCCTTCAGGTTGCCACCCAGTGCACCGGCCAGCAGGCCCGCCGCCGCACTGCCCTTCGTCCAGAACTCACTCCCCGGACCGTAGTCGGTGCCCTGATAACCTTCATGTTTCTCAAGTGCTGCCTGCTTCTGCGTCGCCGTCATCCCTTCAAACGCACCTTCAGCTTCCAGCTTCGCTTCCAGTGCCGCATTGGACGCTTCGGCCTGCTTCTGTGCATATTTGCCGTACACATCCAGCACAGAGGTCGCCAGCGCCGCACCTTCACTCTGTACCGCCAGGTTATCCTTCACCTTCTGTACATCACCGTTTACATCCACACCCTGGTGGGCGTTGTCGGTGTCACGACTCAGGTCTGCAATATCCTGCGTCTGGTTATCCCTGTCGCGGATGATGATGGTACCGTTACTGATGGCAGACGACGTGGTGCCGCTGCTGCTCTCTTCCGCATGACCGGTACCGATGGCCGGCGCCACGTTGCGGTTTTCACCGCTCCCGCTGCCGCCCGTACTGCCCGAAATCGCCACGGTGTGGCTGTCACCGGAGGTTTTACTCTCGTTGTGAATATCGCTCCAGCCAAGCGTTCCCGTATCCAGTTTGTTTTTGTCGTCCGTTGCCGTGGACGCAATCACTGCACCATCAAGCTGGGTATGGTTTCCGACCGTGATATCAAAGCCGCCTTTTCCGGCATAGATACCGCTCTGGTCAGTGACGCTCTTTCCACTCTGGGTGACGTTTTCGCCCGAGGTGCTGACATTACCGGAAGACGCGCCATAGCAAATGGGGGGTACGCACAGGCTCAGGCCCGCGCCGGAAGAGGACTGTTTGCTGTCGTAAGAAGCGGTATCCTGCACGCTGCTGATGGTCAGGTCGCGCCCGGTGTTGACCACCACGCGGTTGCCTTCCAGCTCAGCCCCTTTCAGCGTGGTGTCGCGTCCGCTGTTCACGGTCAGTTGCTCTCCGGCACGGATAACGCTGTTGGTGTTGCTCTGTGACTGGCTGTTTTCCTTACCTTTGTGCTGTGATGCCCCCAGTTCAATACTGATACCGTTCTGTGAACCGATGAGGCTGACGCCCACGCCGGCACTGACCTGGCTGCCGCTGTTTTTACTCTGGCTGTTGTGCGTGTTCTGTGAGGCGGTCAGCAGAATATCCCGGCCCGCATCCAGTACCACCTGTTTACCACCAGCCTGCACACCCTGGCCGATGATATCGTTACGGGCGTTAATGATGACGTTCTCACCGGCATTGATGGCGGTGCCCTGTGTGTCAGTGCTGTGATACCGGCTGTCCTGTGAGGAAGAACCTGCCGTGACAGAAACCTTGCCCTTCACAACAGCCGAGTCCGTCATCATCCCCTGTGCGGCGGTGGTGCCCGCCTGACCCGCCTTAATGGCAGTGAGTCGGGCATCGTCGCCGTTTTCCGCGCTGCGGGCAGCCGTTTCAGCCGCCTTAGCCGCATCAACAGCCCAGCCACCGGCAGAGGCGGTCACCCCGTACTGTGAACTGCTGCTGTGGGCTTCCCCGTCACGGGTGTCGCGGCTCACGTCAAACAGGACATTTTCACCGCTGAGGGAAACCGATTTACCGGCGCTGACATCCGTACCGGAAAGGGACAGATCGCCTCCGGCCTGGGCAATAATGTTGCCGTTTGTGCTCGTTAACTGACTGCGTTGTCCGCTTTCGGTGGTCGCGTCCTCACGGCTGCTGTGTTTCTCACGACTGTAGCCTGCCGTGGCGCTGTAACCATCGCCTCCCAGCGTACCGATGGTTTTGCTGCTGCCGTTCGTTTCGTTATGCGAGGTATCACGTCCGGCGGTCACCGTGACGTTGCCTTTGGTGGCCGACAGCATCAGGTCTTCAGTGGCCGTCAGATGACTACCGCTGATGTTCACGCTGCCTTCCCGGCTGTTGATGTAAATATCCGACCCCTGAATGACGGATGCGTTTTCCGTGGTGCGCGTGCCGCTGCTGTTGCTTTCAGACTGACTCATCCCGCCCGGCAGAAGCTGGCTGCCGTGTTTGCCGCCCCCGGTGGTGGCCCGGATGGCACTGCCTGCGGTCGGCATTTCTGAGCTGATGTTCCAGCCACTGGATTTGCTGCTGTTGCCCCAGGTTTCGGTATCCGTGGAGGTGGTGATGTTCACATCACGCTTCGCATCCAGTATCACCGCTTCACCGGCATTCACCTGACTGCCTGCAATCAGGATATTGCCGCTGTTGCCGCCCTGCTTGCCGGTGGCGGTCATCTGAATATTGCCTGCTGCTGCAAGCTGGCTTCCGCTGTTAAACTCCCCCTGGTAGTGTGATTCAGAGGACGATTTGCTGCTGCCTGCGGAGACGGCGACCATCTGCCCCGGACCATCCAGGGCCAGGGCGGCGCCTTCCGCACCCAGTGACTTCACTTTATCAACGGTGCTGTTACCGCTGCCGTCTTTCCCGCGCACGGTGTCGCGCACATTGCGTACCGTGTCCTCAAACGGCGCTTTCACGCTGACGGTGATGCCGGAGGATTTTGTCTCCTGTTTCACCGATTCGGTGACCGTGTCCCGTCCGGGGATAATGGCAATGTCACTGCCGGTGATATCGATATGCCCGGTGGCACGGGACGTGTCGTCCTTCGCCCGTCCGGCAATTACGTCGGCGGCGCTTAACGTGACCTGATTTCCTGCGCTGATAATGACGTTACCGCCGGAGGTGCCCACCATGCTTCGGGCATCACTCTGCGTGGTTTCCGCGCCCTGGCGGGTGGTTTTTGACGACTGCGAACCAATGGTCACACCGAAACCCGAACCACTGGAGAAGATGCCGGATTTCTTCGTCTTCTTCATGTCGTAATATGTGTCAGTGTTGGTTGCGGCTTCCACCGTCACGTTGTTCCCGGCCTTCAGTGCCACATCGCGTTCAGCGGCAACAGATGAACCCTGTATCGTCAGGTTATTACCTGCGCTGAGCACCACGTTTTCCCCGGAAAGCTGTGTGCCTTTCTCACGGGTGTGGTTTTCCTCGTGGATGGTGTGGGTGGTCTTTTTACTGAACATGCCACCGGAGGTTTTCTTCTTCTCCCGGTATTCATAGTCACTTTCAGTGGCGGTGGTGAGGGTGATATCCCGTCCGGCCACCACGGCTGTGTTTCCGTTGGCATATACATCAGCGGCCTGTGCGGTCACATCCCGTCCGGCCACAATGGTGGTGTTTCCGCCGGACGTGATTTCCGTTCCCTGCTGGCGAACAGACTCGTTAATCTCTGTTTTTTTATTCGACGTATAGCTGTCGCCTGCGCTGGCAGACTCTGCCATCAGGTTCACATCACGCCCGGCCTGGATGGCTACATTGTTTTCGGCCGCGATGCCTGCTGCCTGACTGGTCATATCCCGACCAGCAGCAAGCGTCAGATTATTACCTGCTGTTACCGTGGACACCGCTGCATGGCTTTCGTGGTTTTCTGATTTACCGTTGCGACTGTTGTTGTTTTCCCGCGCCGCACTGAGGTTCAGGTCGTTGCCCGCAGAGAGCAGGGCGCTTTCGCCTGCCGACACAGACGACGCCGTGACGTTCAGGTTGTTGTCTGCCACCATCACCAGGCTTGTGCCGCTGCTTATGGTGCTGCCCTGTTGTGTGGTGGTGCTGTGGCTGACGTCTCCCTTACGGGTCTGGCGACTGTCGCTTTCACTGATGTTGTTTGCGGCAATACGGATGTCATTCCCCGCGAACATCCCGAGTGAACCACCGGTGCTGACCTCAGCACCCGTGATATTGATGTCTTTCCCCGCATCCAGTGACAGTGAGTCTGTGGCCTTAATCGTCGCCACGGGACCGGTATCCGTCCCGCTGAGGTGCGAGCGACCGGCATCAATATCCCACTGCTGCGTGCGGGTGATATTGTTGATGCTGCCGGAAACGCTTTCCAGCGCCACGGTTTTACCGGCAATCGCTGAGCCGATATTGTTAATGTCCCCGATGGCGCTCAGGTTCAGGCTGCCGCCCGCGCTCATAAGCCCCGCGTTCAGGTTGCTGATGCTGTTACTGGCATCAAGTGAGAGACCGTTCTGTGCGGTGATGCTGCCTGCGCTGTTGGTGATATTGCCGCCTGCAAGCTGCACGTTATTGCCGCTGATGACGCCACCATTGTGAAGGGTCACATCTTTGGGTGAGAGATAGAGCTTCGGCACCATGACGGTCTGGCCGTTGATGGTGGCGGATTCCCACCACAGGATACTGCCCGTGAGTTGTGCCACCTGCTCAGCGGTCAGCGCCACGCCGAACTGAAGACCCAGGCTCTGCTGCTGGCTGGCGGCGCTGTCCATCAGGTATTTCATCTGCTCAAGGTCAGAGCCGGTGCCGTTGATATACCGTGAGCCGGTGAGGTTCAGCATCGCATTTGACACATACCGGGTATCAAAGGCCGCATCCCCGAGGAAACGGTAGTCCTTCTCCGGCTTCAGGTTCAGACGGTCCAGGAAATACGCCGAGCCGAGGAACGTCTTCTCATCCGTGTAACGACGGTCGGTTTCACGCGGAGCCTGGCCGGGCTGCATCCCGAGAAGCCCGTACAGACCGTCAAACAGGCTGTTGTCTACATTCCCGAGGCCATCGAGCTTTGGATTAACCGTAATCAGGTACGGGCTGTCGGGGTCGGTGGAGGGGACAAAGTAGCCATCGCCACCCGACGGCAGCGGATAATTCCCGCCGTTCTGCCCGGAGAGTGACGACCCGCCACTGATACCCTTCAGGCTGTCAGCAAGATTATCCGTCCACGAGGGGCCGGTGATGGCGGCAGACCCGCCATTCGGGAGGGATTCTGCGCTCAGACCGCCGCCGATGTACTGCGGGGTGAGCGTGTTCAGCGAGGGCGCAGTAATGGTGTTGCTGATACCGCCCGCGTTTGCCGTGACGGTGGTGTTGCTGATGTCGTTTGTAAAGCGGGCGCTGACATAGCCGCCCGCGCTGATAACGGCGCGGTATGCCCCGCCGTCTGCCACAAACTCCGTCGTGCGTTCCCCGAGAAGATAAGGGACCCAGCCATACCAGCCATAGTCCTCATCATACCAGCCCCAGCTTCCGTCAGCATACTGCGCCAGTGGCTGCCATTTATCATCATCACAGTCGCTGTAGAACCACTCACAGTGGTATTCAGCCTGCACAGAAGTGATGCGCCGCCCGCCTTCGGCAGAGAGGTTATTCAGCGTGCCGCCGGTGAGCGCGACATTGCGCCCGGCCAGAATATGGCTGGCACGGTTATCGAGCGTTCCGGCGTTAATGGTGATATCGCGACCCGCCGCAATCCGGGCGGAGCTGCCGGTGGCCGAGACTGACACCACGGACTCACTCAGCACGTACCGTCGTGTATCTTCCCCGGTCAGGAGATAATCAATTCTGTCCCCGCACTGGCCGCTGCCATTCGCGCCGCTCCCGGCGCAGTGCTCATAACGGTAATACACAACGTTACCGCCGTTGTTTCTCCAGTCTTCAAGAAAGAGGACAAAATCTGAACGTCTGCCGTTATGGTCATAAATGAAGTAGTGTTCGTCTGCGGCAGGAATGGCATCCGGAGATTCCCGTTCTGACTGACTGATGGTCAGCCCGTCGGCCTCATTGAGCAGATGACCTGTATTAATGGCGATATCGCCGTTTGTGGTCTCGATGGTACCGGAGCGGTTAATGATTTCGGTATTCGCGGTGCCGGAGGCGTTCTTCTGCATCCACAGGCTGTTACCCGCCAGCATATCCCCGTAAGTGTTGTGAATACGGTCCGCATACAGCTTCAGGTTGTTGCCTGCGTAAATCAGCGCGGTATTGAGCAGGGTGCCCGCCGCCGTCAGGGTCAGGCTGCCCGTCGTGCCGGTAAAACCGTTCACGGTGATGTTGCCGCGTGAGGTCAGTTGCACGTCCCCGCCCGCCTGAAGGGAGCCGGACGCGTTCAGCAGCAGGCTCTGTGCGCTGAAGGTGCTGCTGCCGTTGCCGGTGGTGAGCGTTTTGTTGTTGGTGAACGTGCCGCCCGCACTGAGGATAATGGCATTCCCCTGCATCACACTGTTGTTGGTGACGGCATTCTGCGAGGTGACGGAAAGCGTCCGGCCTGCGGCAAGCGTACCCGTGTTCGTGAGCGCATTCACCAGCTTCAGCGTCGCATCGCCCAGCGCCACCACCTGACCACGGGCGGTAAAATCGCGCACGTCCAGCAACAGGTTACCGGCGCTGTACAGACGACCGTCACCGGTCTGCGCCAGCGCGTCCCCCTTAACAGTGAGAGCGGTTGTGCCCAGCACCGTGCCGCTGTTGCTGAGCGTCCGGTAATTCACCAGCAGGTCCGCCCCCTGGAGCGTACCGCTGTTATTAAGCGACGTGCCTTTCAGCTCTGCACTGCCGGTTGCCAGTACCCGTCCGCCGTTCACGGCGGTCACCACATCCAGCAACAGCGTGACGGCCTGCACCAGTCCACTGCCGGTGTTTGTCAGTTCCGGCGCGGTCAGCGTGAGTCTGCCGCCGGAGAGAATTTTTCCGTCGTTCTGTACGCGGTTGGTGGCCTTCACGGAAGACTCACCACCGCCCTGCACTGTGCCCTGGTTGTTCAGCGTCGCCGCTGTCACATTCATGGCATTCTGACTCAGCAGCACGCCACCGGTCGTATTGTTCAGCCCCCCGGAGACGTTCAGCGACAGGGACTCGCCCTGAAGCCGTCCGCTGTTGGTCAGTTGCCCCGTGGTGACGGCGGTTGCCTTACCCTGAATGTGCCCGGTGCTGGTGATGCTGCCCGCGCTGAGCGTCAGTTCTCCTGCACTCAGCAGTTTACCACTGGCCTGGTTGTTCAGCGCCTGATTCAGCGTGACCGCAAGCGTATCCACCCCGGTGACCTCACCGCTGTTGGTCAGCGAGTCCGCCTTCAGAGTGAGATTTTTCGCTATCCACTGCCCGCCGTTACTCAGCGTCAGCGCGGATAACGCCAGTTCACCGTTTGAGGTTATTTTGCTGCCGGCTGTGCCGGTGAAGCTGTTGCTGATTTGCGCATCCAGTAACTCTGCCGCCTGGATCGCACCGCTGTCTGTAACCGTCTGCGCATGGATCAGTACCCGTTTCCCCTGCCATTGCCCCGCGTTACTGATGCTACCCGCGCTGAGGGTCAGATCGCCGGTGGTAAGCAGTGAACCACCGCTGCTGTTTGTCAGCGTCAGCAACGGCGCAGCCATATCCAGCCGGGCGGCCAGCGTCAGTGCGGCGATCCCGGTGAGCGTTCCGCTGTTGGTGATGCTGTCCTGCCGGACCGTGACACGGTTCCCCTGGACGGTGCCGCTGTTATTCAGGGAATGTCCTGTAAGGGAAAGGTCGCCTGCCGACAGCAGACTGCCACGGTTGTCGGTTGTGGCTGTCGTCAGCGTGGTATCCCCCTGGCTCATCAGCTCGCCGGTGTTATTCAGTCCCCCGGTAAGCGCGACCGACAGTGAACCGGTTGCCAGCCCGCTGCCGCTGTTCTGCCAGTCACGGACATTCACGCTGACGTTCTGCCCCTGTGTCTGCCCTGCGGTGGTCAGCGTGGTTCCGGTAAGGGTCAGCGCGCCGTTTGTAAGCGTGCGGGAGCCGGAGAGTAATGCCAGGATACCGGCGGTCAGCGACAGCGCGGAATCCCCCTGCAGAAGCCCCGTGCTGTCCAGGCGAGTGGCGTTCAGCGCCAGCGTATTACCCGCGATACGCCCCGCGTTTGACAGGGACTGCGCCGTGATACGGTTTTCCCCCTTCGCCAGCAGCAGGCTGCCCGCATCGTTCGCCAGCGTACCGTAATCAAGGGAGAGTGATGCGCCGCTTAGCTCTCCGCTGTTGGTCAACTGTGAGCCTGACAGCGACAGCGCGGCACCGCTGGTGATAATACCGGTGTTTTTCAGCTCAGGTATTGAAAGGGAGAGTTCGGCCGGGCTGTACACCACACCACTGTCGCGGTTATCCAGCAGGCGGGCGACCAGCGAGAGCGTCCGTTCACCGTGGATCAGACCCGTGTTGATGACCGTCGGGCTGTTGATCGCAAGGGCGGAGGCAGACGATTTTCCGCCGTGAGTCAGACTGTCACTGACCTTCAGTGTGAGGGCATCTCTGGCGGCCTGTGTGCCGTCAAGCTGCGCGTTCTGCACATCCACACTGACGCTGTTGCCCTGCGTCTGCGCGGTGGTCGTGGTCTTCAGGCTGTTACCTTTTATCGTCACTGCGCCACCTGCGCTGGTTTCACCGGCAAGCGTGGTGGAGGCACTGTTCAGCGTCAGGTTACCGTCACTGTGGGTGACGGATTTTTCAGTCGTGGTGAGGGCGTCTGTCGTGGCGGTGAGGTCCCGAGCCCCGGAAAGTGTGCCTCTGTTGCTTATCTGCGCGGCACTGAGCGTCAGAGCACCGTCGCTGATGAGCCTGCCGCTGTTCTCCAGTTTACCGGTTGCCGTGACGGTAGCCCTGCCTCTGGCACCGGTATCGCCGGACAGCGTGGCATTGCGGGCGCGGATATCCAGCGTGGTATTGCTTTTCAGGCTTCCGGAACTGGTGAGGTCGCTGGCTGTGACCTTCAGGCTGTTGCCCTGGACGGTGCCGGTATTGCTGAATACGCCGCTTTTCACCGTGGTGTCCGCCCCGGCTGCAAGCGTCCCGCCGTTGTTCAGACTGCCCGGGGTGACGGAGAGAGATTTTCCGGCAACGGTACTGCCTTTCAGCGTGGTATCACCGATGGTGGTGAGAGTGACATTTCCGGCGGCATTCACGCTACCTGAGGTCTGGTTCAGACGCTGTGCGCTGAGCGTGACGTTCTGCCCGGCGGTCAGTTCACCGCCGTTCTGCACTATCTGCCCGGACGAAGAGAGTGCCAGATTGTTGTCCGCCATCAGGCGGGACTGATTCAGCGTCAGTGCGTTTTCCCCGGTAGCATTAAGCGTGCCACCGGCCTTGTTATCCCCGGAAAGCGTGACGTCTGTTCCCGTAACAGTGGTGTTACCGCTGGCAAGGCTGTTTTTCAGCACCAGTTTACCGGCACTGCTGAGCGTGATATCGCCACTGCGGGCATTGAGGTTGCCGAGGTTGACCCCGACGCCACTTTCGGTGGAGGTCAGCCGGATACGGTTCGCATACATCCCGCCGAGTGCAGCGGTATCGATGGCGACCTCCGGCGCGGCACCTTCGCCGGTGATGGTCCTGACGCTGCCGTCTGCGCCCACGCGGTTTGCGCCTGCGGTGATGGTCAGGTCTCTGGCATGAAGCTGCGCATTGATTTCTGTGGCGCGGGCAATAAGGGATACGGCATTGCTGTTACTGGCGTCAAGACCGGCACCGTTGATGGTGATACTGCCTTTTGTCACTTCCAGCGCCTGGAGGCTGCCGTCGGCGTTCATCACCGGCTTACCGGTGGTCAGTGTCGCCTGCGGGGTGTTGATAAAGCCACAGCCGTCACAGGTGATACCATACGGGTTCGCCACCATCACGTTCGCGGCCTTGCCTGCGACTTCGGTGTAACCCTTCAGTTCAGAACGCTTACCGCCCGTCACCTCGTTGATGATGCCACGGGCTTCCTGGCCCGCCTTCAGGTTCGGGTTGTTCTGGATAAGCCCGCCCAGTTGCGTCTGGTTCAGTTTCCCGGTGGCGTTATTGAGGATGAGCCCCTCTTTACCGACGTTATATTCACCGTATCTGTTATGCGAAATTCCCGCCCCGTTGGGCGTGGCGATATTCACCACCGGTACCCCGTTACCGGCCTTATCCATCTTCGTGTTACCGGAAGGCGTGACCACCGCACCGATGGCGGGCAACACAGGCTGTCCGGCAATCAGGGCGCTGATGAGATAACTCAGAACACGGCGGCTGAAGGAAACGGTGTGGTGATTATCCATAACGGTGAGTTCCTGAAGTTAAAAGGCCAGCGCCAGACGGTAATACATGACGAGATGGTCCGGTGCGAGCCAGTCCGGGTACTGAAGGGGAATGCCCAGGGTAAACTGTGATGAGTACCATTTTCCGGATGCGGACAGGCCAATGGCGCTGCCCCACAGGGTACCGGAAGAATAGCGGTCATACCGGTCAGAATGCAGCCAGCCACCATCCACCGCCGCGAGGGCGCTGACCTGGCCGATAAACGGCAGGGTGAAAAGGGAATAATTCAGCTCATTGCGCAGATAGCCGCCGTTGTTGCCGGAGAGGTACTGCTCCTTAAATCCGCGAACCGAACTTTCACCGCCGATACTGACTTGTTCTGCACCGTGAAGGCGGTCGGGTGACCACTGACCGTAAGCACTGCTGAGCCACCACAGCCCGTCTGTAACCGGACGCTGGAAACTGGCACTGAGGCTGTACTTCCTGAATTGCGATTTTGGTTCGCAGTCCCGCTTACCGTGGTCGGTCTCTGCATCCAGCCATGACATACCACGCGTGAACACCGGGTTAAGCGTGGCAACACCACCCAGAATTTTCTGTGTGTGGTTCAGGCCGACAGAAAACGAGGTGAGTTTACGGCTGCTGCTCTGAAGCAACACATCATCGAGGTAATTGCGGCTGATACGGTGCTGCACGCCGCCCGTCAGCGCGGTTTTGATATCACCGTTGCGGAACAGCACATGTGAGAGACCAAGACGGTGGGTCTGTGTGTCACCGGTGGAGCGCCACAGCCAGCCATTATTATCAATGGTACTGAGGTAGTTGCTCCACGAGTAGCTGTAATCCAGCAGGGAATAACCATACGGCAGGCTGAAACCCGCCGCCACATTCTGTGCATCGTGCGAAGATGAAAAGTCGCTGCTGCGCCCGCCACTGATAAACCACGAATCGGCCAGACCGAGGGGATTATTCACTGACAGGGAACCGCTGAGTTGCCCTGTGCCGGTACTCTTCTGGCCGCTGTTGTCAAAACTGACCGAACCGGTCACAGGAAATTCGGGCGTGGCGGTGAGGTTCACCACTGACCAGCCCTGCTCATGCCCCGGTAACACCTCAATCTGTACCGGCTCACGGCGGGTACGGTTGAGCTGCTCCATCCCCTGTTCAACATCACGCAGGTTTAATATGCCACCTTCCTGCCCCGGAAAGGTCATTTTCAGCATCCACGGCGATGCGCCTTCCATTCTTATCTGCTGAAGACGACCTTCCATCACCGTCAGCACCAGACTGCCATCAGCAATATCCTGTTCGGTCAGAAAGGCGCGACTGGTGATATATCCCCGTTCAATGTACCACTGCGTCACCGCATCCGTGACCTGTGACAGTTGCGCTATATTAAGGCAGCGGTTCAGCCAGGGTGAAAATAACTTTTGCTGTGCAGCGGGTTTAATCAGCGTGGAGCCATCAAGAGAAACGGAGTGAATATCAAAACAGGGGCCAGCAGGAGTGGCTCCCGGCGATGAGGAGCCTGGTTCGCGGGATAGTGGAATACTGCGTTCAAGCTCGTCACGCTGAACCTGTTCACGACGCAGCATATCGGACTGTTGCTGCTGAATACTGTCACGATCGGCAGGCGAAAGCGGTGCCGCGACAGCCGAAGTAACCAGAGAGAACAGCATCACGGACAGGCTCATCCTGCGGGGTAGCTTCCTGCTCATGGTGTCTTCCCTGTATTTCGACGAAACTGATATTAAGTTTGCATTAAGTCATTCCGGCAAAATATACAGTATCAGTTACTTACATTTCCACACAAAAAGTACAGCATTTGTCCGAAAAGGAGAATATAAGGAAAAATCCGGGTTCTCTGGCACGTTCCGTGCTGTGGGCTCCAACGGAGCGCGGTACAGACCGTATCTGATATACGTTATCTCCCCGCAACAAAAAGCCAGCCCGTGATAGACTGGCTTCGATTTCGATACAGAAGGATCAGACGGTTTCATCCCTGACATCGGTAGATGGACCATTTTTCTGAACGGATGCGATCCCCTTTTTACAGGCCTCTTTTGAGGAGTACATCTCACTGGTGGCTATCGTTTCATGATTAGCCGCTTTCAGAAGGAAATAATAAGGCTGAGAATTATTCTTCTCTGATTTCTTAATCACAAAATATCCCATTTCCATGCCTCTGTGTGTGTTAAATGTTCACCTGCTTCTGTCTTCCGGCACGTCAGCCCACTGGCGGGTGACTCAGGGGGAGTCGTCAACGCCAGTGAAACTGAACGTCTCAGTCGGGTAAGGGGACGCTCTTTCACCGCTGCGGTTATCCCGTCGCGTGACCTGCATTCGATCACTGAGGTTAATACGGTCTGGTGAAATTTCATCCTGCCAAAATATACGGCATCAGTGACTGACATTACCATACAAAGTATGCAGCATTTTTCCGAAAAGACGCTGATGAAGTGGCATCACTTTGTTCCGGCCCGCTTTATGCCGGACATTAAACAGGTCAACAGATCAACCGACGAGGCCAGCCCCATTTCACCCCTGCAATCGTCGAAGTACTAAGTCCGGGTATGCCCGTCGTTATTTTCTCCCCGTGTGTTTTCTCTTTCATATCAGCTTCCGGTCATCGTTCTCCGTCACAACCTGTTCCGCAAGGGTAAATGGCACGCGTTCCGCGCCCCTGCTGAACAGAACGACTCCGGAGTCACGAACCGTCAGGCGATACGAAGACGAAAACCCACTCAACTGACGGAGAAAATACCATGACGATGAACCTGTATACCCGGACAAGTACTTCTGACACCGCAGCGGCGACCGGCGTATCGTCGCCGGAGCGCTCAGGCTCCTCAAAAACGAAATTTTCATCAGACAAAACGGATATTTATCAGACGGTCACTGACAGCATCATTAAGGCGCTGGAGTCTGGTGTTAAGCCGTGGCAGTGTCCGTGGAAACGTAACGGCCTGGTCTCAGGCATTCCTTCAAACTACACCACACACGAAGCCTACAGCGGCATTAATATTATGCTGCTGTGGTTCAGTGCGGCAGAGCAGGGTTTTAAGGACTCCCGCTGGATGACATACAACCAGGCGAAATCAACGGGTGCTCAGGTCCGCAAGGGGGAGCGTGGCACAATGGCAGTCTTTTACAAAACGCTGGAGAAAGAGCGGGAAGACGGCGAAAAGGATTACATCCCGATGCTGAAACACTTCATCGTTTTTAACGCAGAGCAGATTGACGGCTTACCCCATGACGGCAGCGACGCACAGCCGGAACAGCCCGCAGAAGAGACCTTTAAGCCATTCACCCGGGCTGAAGCCCTCCTTGAGCGCAGTGGCGCAAAAATCACTGAACGCGGTCAGCAGGCATTTTTCAGACCCGCCACGGATGAGATTTACCTTCCTGAACGTCATTTATTCAGCCGTGCTGAAGATTTTTATGCAACCGGTCTGCATGAGCTGGTTCACTGGAGCGGTCACCCGTCCCGTTTAAACCGGGACATGAAAGGCCGCTTTGGCTCTGAAGGGTATGCAGCGGAAGAGTTAGTTGCGGAGCTGGGAAGCGCGTTTCTGATGGCGGATTTGGGCATTAATGGCGACGTGCAGCATGAAAACTACATTGCGTCATGGCTGATAAAACTACGTAATGATAAACGTTACATCTTCCGGGCTGCGAGTGCCGCATCAAAAGCACACCGCTACCTGATGGCGTTATGAGTCTGATACCCTGCAACGGATTGCGGGGTTTTGCTGTCAGAGTGGCGTTTTTACCACCGGCACGGGGATGCATATTCCCCGTGCTTTCATAAATGTACAAACAGTCTGGTGAGGGAGGTAAGGAAAATAACCGACGGGTTATTTTGCGTCTGGCGGCAACAGCGGCGTATCAGAAGACGGATACGCCGCTGTTGCCGGGGGAGAAGCGCCAGCTCTGCTGTTTTATATGCGCGAAGCGCATGGAGGCGACGGCACAATCCGGAAAACAGCCACCCGGCGACCATAGCCGGGAACTGAGGGGATGAAGGGAGCAGATACCCCCACG
>NZ_LIFT01000035.1:0-158 GCF_001297795.1 Citrobacter sp. CtB7.12
TAGGCTTTGACGCCAAGACGCGTTTGCAGGTTGCCGTCGGTTTTATCCACCACCCGAGTGCCGTTTTTCTCAACGTGCGTATCAGCCTGCACGTCCATCCAGGTGATTTGCGCTTTAGGCTGGATGTACAGCGCCTTACGCTCGCTGAATTCGGCCAG
>NZ_LIFT01000035.1:210-12537 GCF_001297795.1 Citrobacter sp. CtB7.12
TTTTCAGACGCCAGACCCTGTCCGGACACGGTGTTGTCAAACCAGTTGTAGAGCAGCCAGCCATCGACATACGCACCGGTTTTATCGGCGTCGTTGGCATACCAGGTGCCGTACAGACCGGCGCTGTAGCCGCTGATTTCCCCACGGGATGAGTATCCGGTCAGGCTGGAGTGGCTGCGGCTCTTACTGTTGGCGTAACCGGCCATCAGACCCAGATGCCAGCGATCGAGGCCGTCGGTGCTCCATTGCGCGATATCCCCGCCCAGTTGCATCACGTAGCGGTTGCTCTGGGTGCTGATCTGCCCGGAACCATCTTTGAAGCGGTGATGTCCGCCGATGTGGCGCATCCACAGGCTGGTGACTTTCTGCTCGCCAGTTAACGCGTCGGTGTACTGGGTTTCACCCAGACGATCGTGAAGCCGGGTGGTGAACAGCGTGTTGGCGGCAAGGGTGTTCGCCAGATAGCTGCCGGTTTCCGGGCGATACTGGTGCGGACCTTCAGGTGTCGGAGACTCTGGAATTACGGGTTCTTTCGGCTCAGTAGGTGGAACCGATTCTGGCAAGGCCTGGCTGGTCAACGACCAGTTCTGGTTGTCTCGTTTCACAAGGTCGTAGTCATATGCGCCTGCGACAATACGGCCTTCTTTCACAAAGGTACCGTTTGAAGTCCCTTCAACGTCGATAATACGGATACCTTCAATCGTCGCGGCTCCGTTACCGCCCGCGTTACTGACGCTGACGCGCGTGGTGCCGTAGGTATCACCTTTCACAATCAGCTTATCCGTTGGCGACAGGTCATCACCCAGCACAGTGCGCAAGGCCAGCAAGCCGTTGTTTCCGGTGTAATCACCGTTAATTGTCAACTGGGTTGGGCTAAAGGTTGCTTGCACTTGCGACGGGGAAGAGAGTATCGCTGTGCCTGCCAGTTCCAGCGAATTCAGCGTCTGTGAATAGCCGTTAAGATCCAGCTGTGCGCTGCTGTCCACGCGGTAATCGGATCTTGCACTCAGGGTATTTTCTGCCCCGGCGCGCAATGTACCATTCGCGACGTGGGTAGGGCCCTGATAGGTGTTAGCGCCTGTCAGCGTGGTTGTCCCCGAGCCGACATGGTTCACTTCACCCACACCGGTGATTTTGGCCGAGAGTATGAAGTCGTCGCTGTTGTGATTAAAGTTGAGCTCTGCCGTGCTCATACCGCTGGTGTTGCCAAGGTAGATCCACGGCAGGTTCAGTGTTCCCGCAGCCTGTTGTGCTTCGCCCTTTGCGCCGCCAATATTCAGGATGCCGGTACTGCCTTCTCCCACTGCCAGCCAGATTAAGTTACCCGAGCGGACCGTTGCACCGTTGCTGACGGTGAGGATCCCGGTGGCGTCATTGGGCGTTGTTGCAAACCCCCCGAGGTAAATACCTTCCGTCACATCCAGCAGCGAGTTTTCACCGTCCACGAGGGCGACACCGTAGCCATTACGACTGGTGTTACTCGTATTGCCGACGTAGCCAATGTTCATGTGTTCGCTTAAGGAGAGGGTTCCGCCGCGGGTAATCATCAGGTTGCCGCGCCCCTGATCGCCGACCACGCTCCAGACGGAAGAGACGGACGAATTTGCGCCATCGATAGTAACCGTTCCCTGCGCGTTTGCGGCATATTCTCCAATGCGCAATTCATCAATACCGCTGATTTTACTGCCGTTATTCACCCGCAGCGTACCTGAACCATCATGGGTCCCGAGTACCAGATTCAAATTGCCCAGTGTCCAGGTCGCACCATTCGTCAGCGTCACGCTGCCGTTTGCGCCATTACCGATCATACCGGCGGCGGTGGTGATAGCCCGACCATCGATCAGCAGTGAGCCGTCGGAGTTATCACCCACCCAAAGACTGCGGAAGTTATTCCATGCGGGGTCGGTATTTTCCGTGGCGGAAAGCGTAATATTTTGTCCATTATTAATAATGACAGTATCCCCCACACCTGTTGGTGGGGAAATATTATTATTGGCTACAGCAGTGGACGTTAAAGCCATGGAAATTGCAATGGCTAATAGAGTTTCAGGGAAACACTGTGCATTTATTTTCATATATTGACTCTTCCTTAAGATTTAAATATTACATCCAGGCATAAGCCAGAAAAGCCAGTGCTGAATACACGGCTATTTGTCGGGTTGCTCATGCAAATAAAATTCTGATGATTTTTAATATTATTTGCCGCGGGCGATATAGCGTAATCGTTTTGCCGCAGGCTTGCATTCGATATTGATAGGCTGAGTCTATTAACCGTCATTAACAGAGTGAAGATATTTAAGTGATGGCTAATTATTTGATTACAAATGTTTATTGTTTTTGGCTATCCTTCCAGGAATAATGCAAATATAAGGCGAAAAACAACAGGATAGATGAGGTTTTTGATAAGGAAGACTGAATAGATGCGAAGGATTAACATTAGTGTGAATATCGCTTCACTATGTTTAATTACGGACAGTAATAATGTTTTTTAAGAATTTTAGGCTGACTAATTATCATTGTTTTGATGAGTATCAATTTTTACATTGGTATTAATCTGAATGTCTTTTATCGATGTTAAGATTATTACCAATAAGTCTGTAAGGGTTTTGATAATAATCTTAAGTGGAGTTGTTTCGAACAGGGTTATGCATATTTACGCAATAATGAGAGATTTATTAAAAGACAGGGTTGTCGGTCATTATTTTATTTGTATGCAGAAAGTGACTTAACTTTACCGTAGTATGCAAAAAAGGACTGAGCAGGCCGAAATCACAAAAGCAACCTATCACTGAAAGGGCTCTGGATTTTTTCTGGAAGCTGAACTAGTTATTAATCATCCCTGAACAGCGGCATGGATTCAGCGGTGATGATAGCGTCATAACATAACCTGGAGCTTCTCTATGAAAACTGGATATAAACTCTTGATTGGTGCGTTGGCTTTTGTGGCGACAAATGCGTTTGCAGCGGAGCTGTTAACAAAAGCTGAGTTTGAGAAAGTGGAGTCGCAGTACACCCTGATTGGCAACATCAATACCAGCAATGAAACGTCCACTCAGGATGCGAAAGAAGATCTGCTCAAAAAAGCGGATGAGAAAGGGGCTGATGTGGTCGTGCTGACTTCCGGTCAAACCGACAACAAAATTCATGGCACTGCCAATATCTACAAGAAAAAGTAATTCGTAAGCGTGCCGGATGGCGCTGGCCTGGTGAAATGTGTAGGCCGGGTAAGACGCTGTGTGTCGCCATCCGGCCGTTCATTCCTTCAGCCGTCGCCAGAATGTGGTTCTGCTGACCCCCAGATAACGCGCGGCGGCGCGCTTATCGCCGTTAAACTGCGCCAGCACCTGCTGTGGCGTAGCGGAAGGCGAAGGGTATGACGGCGATTCGTTCTCCGCCAGTTCCGGCAGTATCTGCTGTAATAAATGTTCATTCAGTTGTGGCATCGGTTCAACGCTTAAAAACAGTGCCAGCCGTTCCATCATATTGCGCAATTCGCGAATATTTCCCGGCCACTGATAGTGCAACAGCGCACCGGCACTCTGCGCCAGTCCGGCGCGCACCGACTCGGTAAACGGTACGGAGAGCGCGGCCAGCGATTGTTTTAAAAAACCTTCCGCCAGCGGCAGGATATCGGCGGGGCGCTCCCGTAGAGCCGGTAACGACAGACGTAAAATACTCAGGCGATAAAACAGATCGCGACGAAACTGCCCGTGTTTCATCTCGTCTTCCAGATTGCAGTGGGTGGCGCTAATCACCCGCACTGTTACCGGAATGGGGTGATGTCCACCCACCCGGGTGACCTCTTTTTCTTCCAGCACGCGCAGCAGTCGGGTTTGCAGCGGCAACGGCATTTCGCCGATTTCATCGAGAAACAGCGTTCCGCCGTGGGCGATTTCAAACAGCCCGGCACGACCACCGCGTCGCGATCCGGTGAAGGCGCCTTCCTCGTAGCCAAACAGCTCCGCTTCCAGCAACGATTCGGCGATCGCCCCGCAATTCACCGCGACGAACGGATGCGCCGTTTTGTCGCCGCGCGTGCCAGGACGCGTACAAAACTCGCGGTGAATGGCCTGGGCTGCCAGTTCTTTCCCGGTGCCGGTTTCCCCCTGAATCAGGACAGAGGCGGGTGAACGGGCATACAGCATAATGGTATGGCGCACCTGTTCCATCTGTGCGGACTCGCCACGAATATCTCCCAGCCCATAGCGGGTGCGCAGCGCCTGATCGGAGGCATAATGACCGTGGCGACGCTGGGTCAGGCGGGTCATGTCCAGCGCATCACTAAAGGCCTGACGCACCGTGGCGGCAGAATAGATAAAGATACCGGTCATGCCTGCCTCTTCCGCCAGATCGGTGATCAGTCCCGCGCCAACCACCGCGTCAATGCCGTTTGCTTTCAACTCGTTAATCTGCCCGCGCGCGTCTTCTTCGGTGATATAGCTGCGTTGTTCCAGTTGCAGGTTGAAGGTTTTTTGAAAAGCCATCAGCGCGGGGAGCGTTTCCTGGTAGGTCACCACGCCAATGGAGGCGGTCAGTTTTCCGGCCTTTGCCAGCGCCTGCAGAACGTCAAACCCGCTGGGTTTGATCAGGATAACTGGTATCGACAGGCGACTTTTCAGATACGCGCCGTTCGATCCGGCGGCGATGATCGCATCACAGCGTTCGGTGGTCAGCTTCTTACGGATATAGGTGACCGCTTTTTCAAAACCGAGCTGGATGGGGGTGATGGTCGCCAGATGATCAAACTCCAGGCTGATGTCGCGAAACAGATCGAACAGTCGCGTTACCGAGACCGTCCAGATAACCGGTTTGTCATCATTCACCCGCGGGGGAAGCGTTGTCGTCGCCATAGCCAACCCAAAATAAAAGGACAGAGTAATGGGTGTAGTCTTGTTTCATAATTGTTGCAATGAAACCGGTCGGGACGTTTCATGAAACGTTAGCTGACACGCTTTTTTTCGCTTATCGCGGTATGCTGTGGTTTATCTTATTGTTATATCGATGGTTATTTAAAACACTCTCTTTCAAAGCGCCTTTGGCATAGCCCTTGCTTTATGTGAATCAACGGTTAGTTACAAGTTGATAACACGAGGATGGACTATGTCTCTGGATTCTCCGGGTCAGGCATTTCGCGCTGCACTCACCAAAGAAAACCCCTTACAAATCGTCGGCACCATCAACGCCAACCATGCGTTGCTGGCCCAGCGCGCCGGGTATCAGGCGATTTATCTTTCGGGCGGCGGCGTCGCGGCCGGTTCGCTGGGACTGCCGGATCTGGGCATCTCCACCCTGGACGACGTCTTGACCGACATTCGCCGCATCACCGACGTCTGTCCGCTCCCGCTGCTGGTGGATGCTGATATCGGCTTTGGTTCGTCGGCGTTTAACGTTGCGCGCACCGTCAAGTCGATGATCAAAGCCGGGGCGGCGGCGCTACACATCGAAGATCAGATTGGCGCCAAGCGCTGCGGCCATCGTCCGAATAAAGCGATTGTTTCGAAAGAGGAGATGGTCGATCGCATTCGTGCGGCAGTTGATGCCCGTACCGATCCCCACTTTGTGATCATGGCGCGTACCGATGCCCTGGCGGTGGAAGGGTTAGACGCAGCGATCGATCGTGCGCAGGCCTATGTCGAAGCGGGCGCCGACATGCTGTTCCCGGAGGCGATCACGGCGCTTTCGATGTACCGCCAGTTTGCCGATGCAGTCCAGGTGCCGATTCTTGCCAATATCACCGAATTTGGCGCTACGCCGTTGTTCACGACCGACGAACTGCGCAGTGCGAACGTGGCGATGGCGCTCTATCCGCTCTCGGCATTCCGCGCCATGAACCGGGCTGCTGAAAAGGTCTACAACGTGCTGCGCCTGGAAGGGACGCAAAAGAGCGTTATCGACATCATGCAGACCCGTAACGAACTGTATGAAAGCATCAATTACTACCAGTACGAAGAGAAGCTCGACGCGTTGTATATCAAGTAGGCCGGATGGCGGCTACGCCTTATCAGGCCTGGACGAAAACCCTCAGTACCCTACATATGACAATAATGATGAGGACAACATGAGCGACACAACGATCCTGCAAAATAATACCCATGTTATTAAGCCTAAAAAATCCGTCGCGCTGTCCGGCGTACCGGCGGGCAATACCGCGCTGTGCACCGTCGGCAAAAGCGGCAACGATCTGCACTATCGCGGCTACGATATTCTCGATCTCGCCCGGCAGTGCGAATTTGAAGAAGTCGCGCATCTGCTGATTCACGGCAAACTCCCGACCCGTGACGAACTTCAGGCATACAAAAGTAAACTCAAAGCGCTGCGCGGGTTACCGGCTAACGTCCGTACCGTACTGGAAGCGCTGCCAGCGGCATCGCATCCGATGGACGTGATGCGCACCGGCGTATCGGCGCTGGGCTGTACGCTGCCGGAAAAAGAGGGGCACACCGTTTCCGGCGCGCGTGATATTGCCGATAAGCTGCTGGCCTCGCTCAGTTCCATCCTGCTCTACTGGTATCACTACAGTCACAACGGCGAGCGTATTCAGCCAGAAACCGATGACGACTCTATCGGCGGCCATTTTCTGCACCTGTTGCACGGCGAAAAACCGACGCAGAGCTGGGAAAAAGCAATGCACATTTCGTTGGTGTTGTACGCCGAGCATGAGTTCAACGCCTCCACCTTTACCAGCCGCGTGATTGCCGGCACCGGATCGGATGTTTACTCGGCCATTATCGGCGCGATTGGCGCACTGCGCGGTCCGAAACACGGCGGGGCGAATGAGGTCTCGCTGGAGATTCAGCAGCGCTACGAAACGCCGGACGAAGCCGAAGCCGATATCCGTAAGCGCGTGGAAAACAAAGAAGTGGTGATTGGTTTTGGTCATCCGGTTTATACCATTGCCGATCCGCGTCATCAGGTCATCAAACGTGTGGCGAAGCAGCTTTCCGAAGAGGGGGGCTCGCTGAAGATGTACAACATTGCCGATCGTCTGGAAGAGGTGATGTGGGAGACGAAGAAGATGTTCCCTAACCTCGACTGGTTCTCGGCGGTCTCCTACAACATGATGGGCGTTCCCACCGAAATGTTTACCCCGCTGTTTGTCATCGCCCGCGTCACCGGCTGGGCGGCACACATTATTGAACAGCGCCAGGACAACAAAATCATTCGTCCTTCCGCCAACTATACCGGCCCGGACGATCGTGAGTTTGTGCCGATCGATCAGCGTCAGTAATTCATTACCTCTAAAGATAAAAAAACAGGAAACGTACCTTATGTCCGCTCAAATTTTAAATGTTCGCCCGGAATTCGATCGTGAAATCGTTGATATCGTGGATTACGTCGTCAACTACGAGATAGCGTCAACGGTGGCGTATGACACCGCCCACTACTGCCTGCTTGATACGTTGGGCTGTGGTCTGGAAGCGCTGGAATATCCGGCCTGTAAAAAACTGATGGGGCCGATTGTTCCGGGGACCGTGGTGCCCAACGGCGTGCGCGTGCCGGGTACCCAGTTTCAGCTCGACCCGGTACAGGCCGCGTTTAACATTGGCGCGATGATCCGCTGGCTCGACTTCAATGACACCTGGCTGGCGGCGGAGTGGGGCCACCCTTCCGATAACCTCGGCGGGATCCTGGCGACAGCGGACTGGCTCTCACGCAACGCGGTCGCGGCGGGTAAAGCGCCGTTGACCATGAAACACGTGCTGACCGGAATGATTAAGGCCCACGAAATTCAGGGCTGTATCGCGCTGGAAAACGCCTTTAACCGCGTGGGGCTTGACCACGTTCTGCTGGTCAAAGTGGCCTCCACCGCCGTGGTGGCTGAAATGCTGGGGCTAACGCGTGATGAGATCCTCAACGCGGTGTCGCTGGCGTGGGTCGACGGACAGTCGCTGCGCACCTATCGCCATGCGCCGAATACCGGCACGCGTAAATCCTGGGCGGCGGGCGATGCAACCTCGCGCGCGGTGCGTCTGGCGCTGATGGCGAAAACCGGTGAGATGGGTTATCCGTCAGCGCTGACGGCGAAAACCTGGGGGTTTTATGACGTCTCATTCAAAGGCGAGTCGTTCCGCTTCCAGCGTCCATACGGCTCCTACGTAATGGAAAACGTGCTGTTCAAAATTTCGTTCCCGGCGGAGTTCCACTCTCAGACGGCGGTTGAAGCGGCAATGACGCTGTATGCGCAAATGCAGGCAGCAGGTAAAAGCGCTGCAGATATCGAAAAAGTGACCATTCGCACCCACGAAGCCTGCATTCGCATCATTGATAAGCAGGGGCCGCTGAATAACCCGGCCGATCGCGATCACTGTATTCAGTATATGGTGGCGATCCCGCTGCTGTTCGGACGCTTAACGGCGGCGGATTATGAGGACGGCGTGGCACAGGACAAGCGAATCGATTCCCTGCGCGAGAAGATCCGTTGTGTTGAAGATCCGGCGTTTACCGCGGACTATCACGATCCGGAAAAACGCGCCATCGCCAATGCGATCACCCTGGAATTCACTGACGGTTCACAGTTTGACGAGGTGGTCGTGGAGTTCCCGATTGGCCATGCACGTCGCCGTACCGACGGGATCCCGAAACTGATCGAAAAATTCAAAATTAACCTGGCGCGCCAGTTCCCGACTCGCCAACAGCAGCGCATCCTGGAGGTCTCCCTGGACAGAACTCGCCTGGAGCAGATGCCGGTCAATGAGTACATGGACCTTTATGTCATCTAGAACCCGCTTCATCAGGCGTAAGTTCAACAGGAGAGCGTTATGTCTTTTAGCGAATTTTATCAGCGTTCTGTTACGCAACCGGAATCATTCTGGGCCGAACAGGCCCGGCGGATTGACTGGCAGCAGCCGTTTATCCGCACGCTGGATCACAGCCATCCGCCGTTTGCCCGTTGGTTTTGCGGCGGTACCACCAATCTGTGTCATAACGCCATTGACCGCTGGCTGGAGAAACAACCGGATGCGCTGGCGCTGATCGCTGTCTCATCCGAGACCGAAGAGGAGCGCACCTTTACCTTCCGTCAGCTCTATGACGAAGTGAACGTGGTGGCGTCAATGCTGCAATCGCTCGGCGTGCAGCGCGGCGATCGGGTTCTGGTATACATGCCGATGATCGCTGAGGCGCATATCACGCTGCTGGCCTGCGCACGGATTGGCGCGATCCACTCGGTAGTGTTCGGCGGTTTTGCTTCGCACAGCGTGGCGGCGCGCATCGATGACGCGAAGCCGGTGCTGATTGTCTCCGCCGATGCGGGGGCGCGCGGCGGTAAAGTGTTGCCCTATAAAAAGCTGCTCGATGATGCGATCGAGCAGGCGCAACATCAGCCGAAACAGGTGTTACTGGTGGATCGCGGGCTGGCGAAAATGGCGCGTGTGGCCGGTCGCGATCTCGACTTTGCGACGTTGCGCCAGCAGCATCTCGGCGCCACGGTGCCGGTGACGTGGCTGGAATCCAATGAAACGTCCTGCATTCTTTATACCTCCGGCACCACCGGAAAACCCAAAGGCGTGCAGCGCGATGTCGGCGGCTATGCCGTGGCGCTGGCGACCTCAATGGCGACCATTTTTGGCGGCAAAGCGGGGGGCGTGTTCTTCTGCGCGTCGGATATCGGTTGGGTTGTCGGGCATTCCTATATTGTCTACGCGCCGCTCCTGGCAGGGATGGCAACCATTGTGTATGAAGGACTGCCGACGTATCCGGACTGCGGCGTGTGGTGGAAGATCGTCGAGAAATATCAGGTCAACCGGATGTTCTCGGCACCGACCGCCATTCGCGTGCTGAAAAAATTCCCGACCGCGCAGATCCGCAATCACGATCTCTCCTCGCTGGAGGTGCTCTATCTGGCAGGCGAGCCGCTGGACGAACCGACCGCAAGCTGGGTAACGGAAACACTGGGCGTGCCGGTTGTTGATAATTACTGGCAGACCGAATCCGGCTGGCCGATTATGGCGCTGGCCCGGGCACTGGATGACCGGCCGTCGCGCCTCGGCAGTCCCGGCGTGCCCATGTATGGCTATAACGTGCAGTTGCTCAATGAGATGACCGGCGAACCCTGCGGCGCCAACGAGAAGGGGATGGTGGTGATCGAAGGGCCGCTGCCACCCGGCTGTATTCAGACCATTTGGGGCGACGATGAACGGTTTGTGAATACCTACTGGTCGCTGTTCAATCGTCAGGTATACGCCACGTTTGACTGGGGTATTCGTGACGCCGACGGTTACTACTTCATTCTGGGGCGCACGGATGATGTGATTAACGTCGCCGGGCACCGGTTGGGCACGCGGGAAATTGAGGAGAGTATCTCCAGCTATCCGAACGTGGCGGAAGTGGCGGTGGTCGGGGTAAAAGATGCGCTGAAGGGGCAGGTGGCGGTAGCGTTTGTCATTCCCAAACAGAGCGACAGTCTGGAAGACCGCGATGTGGCGCATTCGGAAGAGAAAGCGATCATGGCGCTGGTGGACAGCCAGATTGGCAACTTTGGTCGTCCTGCCCACGTCTGGTTTGTTTCGCAACTGCCGAAAACCCGATCCGGCAAAATGCTCCGCCGCACGATCCAGGCCATTTGCGAAGGCCGCGATCCGGGAGATCTCACCACGCTTGACGATCCGGCGGCGCTGCAGCAAATCCGCCAGGCGATGGAGGAGTAATCTGATGGCCCGATAGGGCGGCGTAAACGCCTTATCTGGCCACATTCACCAGTAGCCGGTCCTAAAATAAATTCGAATGCTTCTGTGAGCGGGTTATTACCTGCGGCCACATATGGCTGGATTGTTGACCAGATATATGGCGCATTGAAATAAAATTAAAGAAGGGACTCTGATAACGTCCCTTCTTGCAATTTACACTATAGTTTCAATGCAAATATAACCAGATAATAGTATAGTCAATATGAACCAAATGGCAGCTTCCACTCTAAAACCTGTAATCAGATAACCAGGTAAACTGCGAATAAATCTATATCCTTCTATGCTCATATCATGATTTGTAACACGATTATATGGAAATACCAAGCTACCCATTATAAAACCAATTTTTGCATGATATGCTGCCGGGGAACCAATCAAACTTGCCCCCCTTGCCATACGCGCTGTCATAGGTAAATGGCCAAATTTTTCCTCATATAATTCCACGATTTTTCCATAACTATCTTTATTAATTACATATGAAACAAATACTAATACAACAAAACTGAAAAAAAAAGCCACACTAAATAACAACTGTATATTATCGAAGTTTTCTATCAAAAAGTTTTTCATATATTAATAAACCTGATTCTTCATTAAACGTATCGGGTGAATGGGTTAATTTATCTGGATTATTATTTATCGCGTCATTAATAGCGCCTCCCAAACGCCCCCCTAATCTTTCACCTGTTTTCTCTGCCATTTTTCCAGCTACAATTCCCGTACCGATACCTGTCACCAGGCATAGTCCCGCTCCGACCGCGCCTGCTTCTGATGTGAGAAGCCCCAGCGCCCACAGACATACACTCCTTGCTGCAGGCCCAGCGATACCTCCCGCAGTAATACCCACTCCCTGCTTACCCCCGAATTTACTATACTCAGTTATCGCTGCTTTTCTACATTCGCTCTCTCGCCCCTTTGCGCAGGCCTCATAAACGTTAGTTGTATAACTCGCAAAATCAAGACCAATACCGACATAGCCTGTTGTTCTCATTATTTTGATTAGTTTTGCGGATTTTTCTATATAGCTTGCATATCCCTCAATATCTTTTACCCCGGTTTGATCCCACTTATGCATAATGGATTTTGTGGATAAACCCAATGCTTGTTTTATTTGTTCGTATTGTTTTAAATCCAATTGTTCTTTTGAAAATTGATTCAAAAGAATATCTAACTTTTTAAATAATCTTTCTCGTTGACCGAAAAACTCCTCTCCAGAAATGAGACCGGAATTTTGGCGATATGTTTTTTTATAAAGCTCCTGAATTTCGTTTAGTATTTTATTTATTTCTTCATAATAACCCCCGCCAGCATCCTTTATGTAACCTAAGATATCTCCGCTTTGTCCTAAAGCATCACTATATAAATTAGATGAGAAAATATCTATCGAGGTTCTGTTTTCATACAATAATTTAGCTTCCTCATTAGTCAGCGGCTCAAGTGCTTTATCAATTTTGTCCCTTGCTGTTTGTACTTGCGCAATTTTTTCAGATGACCTGGATAGTGGGTCAGCAACAACTAAGATTGAACCGGGCTTTTTCTTTTTTTCTGGATTCAACTGATGATATAACTCTTTTACTCCAGATGGTGGATTAACCATTAACTCATATTCATATGATTTGGGTGTCGTCAATTCTGGTACTAC
>NZ_LIFT01000036.1:0-8367 GCF_001297795.1 Citrobacter sp. CtB7.12
GTACGGCCGCCTTCACGGATTGCGAAACGCAGACCGTCGTCCATCGCGATCGGGTGGATCAGGGTAACAACCATTTTGATGTTGTCGCCCGGCATTACCATCTCAACGCCTTCCGGCAGTTCGATGGTGCCAGTCACGTCAGTTGTACGGAAGTAGAACTGCGGACGGTAGCCTTTGAAGAACGGAGTATGACGGCCGCCTTCGTCTTTGGACAGGATGTACACTTCGGATTCGAACATCGTGTGCGGCTTGATGGTGCCCGGCTTAGCCAGTACCTGACCACGTTCGATTTCTTCACGTTTGATACCACGCAGCAGAACACCAACGTTCTCACCCGCACGGCCTTCGTCCAGCAGTTTGCGGAACATTTCAACGCCAGTACAGGTAGACTTGGCAGTCTCTTTGATACCAACGATTTCAACTTCTTCGCCCACTTTGATGATACCGCGTTCTACACGACCGGTAACAACGGTACCACGACCGGAGATGGAGAATACGTCTTCGATCGGCAGCAGGAACGGCTTGTCAATCGCACGCTCTGGTTCCGGGATGTAAGAATCCAGGAAGCCAGCCAGTTCGATGATTTTCGCTTCCCACTCTGCGTCGCCTTCCAGCGCTTTCAGAGCAGAACCACGAACGATCGGGGTGTCGTCGCCCGGGAAATCGTACTGAGACAGAAGTTCACGAACTTCCATTTCTACCAGTTCCAGCAGCTCTTCGTCATCAACCATGTCGCATTTGTTCAGGAACACGATGATGTACGGAACGCCTACCTGACGACCCAGCAGGATGTGCTCACGAGTCTGCGGCATCGGGCCGTCAGTCGCAGCAACAACCAGGATCGCGCCGTCCATCTGCGCAGCACCGGTGATCATGTTTTTAACATAGTCGGCGTGGCCCGGGCAGTCTACGTGTGCGTAGTGGCGAGTCGGGGTGTCATATTCAACGTGAGAAGTGTTGATGGTGATACCACGAGCTTTTTCTTCCGGCGCGTTATCGATCTGATCGAATGCGCGAGCAGCACCGCCGTAGGTTTTAGCCAGTACGGTAGTGATGGCAGCGGTCAGCGTTGTTTTACCATGGTCAACGTGGCCGATAGTACCGACGTTAACGTGCGGTTTTGTACGTTCAAACTTTTCTTTAGACATCGATTGTCCCTCTAAGACACGGATAAATCGGTGATATCACCACATCAACCAGGCGATATGCCTGAACTGTTGAATCATTGAGTCGTTACAGAGAAAACACGGGGAGGAGAAGTGAAGTGGTGCTGATACCCAGAGTCGAACTGGGGACCTCACCCTTACCAAGGGTGCGCTCTACCAACTGAGCCATATCAGCACGTCTGGAGCGGGCAGCGGGAATCGAACCCGCATCATCAGCTTGGAAGGCTGAGGTAATAGCCATTATACGATGCCCGCATCCTGAAACTCGGCTACCCAGTTCTTTCTGTAACAAAAAAAGAGACAAGTCTCTTTTCTCATTCGAGCCGATTATTTTCGTAACCAGCTCAGACAGCAATTGCTGCCAGAAAGTGGTGGTGGGGGAAGGATTCGAACCTTCGAAGTCTGTGACGGCAGATTTACAGTCTGCTCCCTTTGGCCGCTCGGGAACCCCACCGGACTTGATGGTGCCGACTACCGGAATCGAACTGGTGACCTACTGATTACAAGTCAGTTGCTCTACCTACTGAGCTAAGTCGGCATCAAGTAGCGCGCATTCTATGGAGACCTGCGTGCTCATGCAACTAAAAAATTGCATAAAATGTTCTATCGCTCACATTTTGCACTATACGACCAAAAAATGGCGTATTTTCAGTCAGCTTAGCATAAAATTTCGACATTATCTGGCAGTTCATTTCCTCCCACCTGCATCGGGTGGTACTTCAACGCACCAAATCATCGCCTGTACATCTGGAATATCCGTCACATTGCGTTTCAGGGAATGACGTTCAGAAGAGATTTTTTCTTATTATTCCCCCCCATCTGGTGTTACCCTCCTGCCCATTGTCCAAATTAACTGAAATGCGACGTGCCATTGCATGCCGGGGATGACGCGCTTTTTATCACTGCCCTGATGGTGTAATGACAGCCAGAAACATGCTTATGAGTATAAAAGAGCAAACGTTAATGACGCCTTACCTACAGTTTGACCGCAACCAGTGGGCTGCGCTTCGTGATTCCGTGCCGATGACCCTCACTGAAGAAGAGATCGCACGGTTAAAAGGGATTAATGAAGATTTATCGCTGGAAGAAGTTGCAGAGATCTATTTGCCCTTGTCGCGTTTGCTTAACTTCTATATCAGCTCGAACCTGCGTCGTCAGGCTGTTCTCGAACAGTTTCTGGGCACGAACGGTGAGCGTATCCCTTATATCATCAGTATTGCTGGCAGCGTAGCGGTGGGGAAAAGTACCACTGCGCGTGTATTACAGGCGTTACTGAGCCGTTGGCCAGAACATCGTCGCGTTGAACTGATCACCACTGATGGTTTTCTTCATCCAAACCAGGTATTAAAAGACCGTGGGTTAATGAAGAAGAAAGGTTTTCCGGAATCGTATGACATGCATCGTCTGGTCAAGTTTGTCTCCGATCTCAAATCCGGCGTGCCAAACGTAACCGCTCCGGTTTATTCGCATCTGATTTATGATGTGATCCCTGATGGGGATAAAACCGTGGCCCAACCCGATATATTAATTCTCGAAGGACTCAATGTTCTGCAGAGCGGGATGGACTATCCACACGACCCTCATCATGTATTTGTTTCGGACTTCGTCGACTTCTCTATTTATGTTGATGCACCGGAAGAGTTACTGCAGACATGGTATATCAATCGTTTTCTTAAATTCCGCGAGGGGGCGTTTACCGACCCTGACTCTTATTTCCATAACTACGCGAAACTGACGAAAGAGGAGGCGATCAATACGGCCACCTCATTATGGAAAGAAATTAACTGGCTGAATTTAAAACAAAATATTCTACCCACGCGTGAGCGCGCGAGTCTGATTATGACCAAGAGCGCCAATCATGCCGTCGAGCAGGTTCGCCTGCGAAAATAATTAAAAAGGGAGCTTTCGCTCCCTTTTTAATTATTCAGCGCTTCTCAGGGAGATTTCTCCCCCAACCCACGGTTTTATAATACCATCCTGTTCCAGAAGTAATGCGCCCTGCGCATCGATACCTCGTGAAATACCGTATATTTCTTTGTCACCGATAATCAGTTTAACCTGGCGATTGATAAAGTTATCCAGCTTTTCCCAACGGGAAAGATAAGGAGCCAGTCCTTCTTGCTCAAATAACTCCAGCGCGGTACGTAATTCACGAATGAGCCTTGCCGCCAGCGTATTGCGATCGAGCGTAATCCCAGCTTCCTGCAACGTAATCCATCCCTGATTCACCACGCCTTCTTCCACACGGCGCATTGCCATGTTAATGCCGGCGCCGATGACGATCTGCGCAGCATCGCCCGTCTTACCCGTTAACTCAACCAGGATCCCCGCCAGTTTGCGATCCAACAGGTAGAGATCGTTAGGCCACTTCACCCGTACCTTGTCCGCACCCAGATCACGCAGAACCTCAGCCATTACGATACCGATCACCAGGCTTAAGCCGATCGCGGCGGCCGGCCCCTGCTCCAGACGCCAGAACATTGAAAGATAAAGGTTTGCGCCAAAGGGGGAAAACCACTTACGTCCACGACGTCCACGACCTGCCTGTTGGTATTCCGCCACGCAGGCATCGCCAGACTGCAATAGATCGATGCGGTCCAGCAGGTACTGATTGGTGGAATCAATAACCGGCAGCACAGCCACCGTGCCGCGATCCAACTGACTGTAGATGCGGTCAGAATCCAGCAACTGAATCGGCTCCGGTAAACTGTATCCTTTGCCTGGCACGGTAAAGACATCAACTCCCCAGTCACGTAGAGTCTGGATATGTTTATTGATGGCCGCCCGGCTCATCCCCAACTGTTCACCCAGTTGCTCACCGGAATGAAACTCGCCATCGGCCAGTAAGGAGATAAGCATCAGAGGAACGGTATTATCCTTCATGCAATGATCTCCACAGCATTGACTTCGCCACTCTGCCCGATGAAGCGTACTTCAGGCTCCAGCCAGACGTTAAATTTCTCACCGACTTTCGCACGCACCAGGTGCGCGAGATTGACCACATCTTCGCTTGTCGCGTTAGCCGCGTTAATAAGTACAAGCGCCTGTTGACGATGTACGGCTGCCCCTCCGATACCCACGCCTTTCAACTCACATTGGTCAATGAGCCAGCCAGCCGCCAGTTTTACTGAACCATCAGGTTGAGGGTAATGAGGGGCATTCGGAAACTGAGACAGCAGTGCCTCAACCACATCCTTTGCCACGACGGGGTTTTTAAAAAAGCTGCCCGCATTACCGATCACTTTTGGATCGGGCAGTTTTGTTATACGCATACGGCAAACCGAATCAAACACCTGCTGGGGCGTTACCGTGGCCGGATCCAGACGCGTCAGGTCGCCATAGGTCAACACTGGTTGCCATTGCTTAGTCAGACGTAACCCCACCGCAACGATCGCGTAGCGATCCTGGTATTCATGTTTAAAGATACTGTCACGATAGCCAAAGCGACATTCCGCCGCACTCACGCGCCGCGATTTTCCTGTCGCCAGCTCAACACAGTCAACATAATCACACACTCGCTGGAGCTCCACGCCGTAAGCACCAATATTCTGGATCGGTGAAGACCCTACGCAGCCGGGGATCAGCGCCAGGTTTTCCAGCCCCGGCATGCCAAGCTGTAGTGTATGCTGAACCAGATGATGCCAGTTTTCACCCGCACCGACATGCAACAACCACGCGTCTGGTTGCTCTGTTACTTCAATGCCTTTGATACGATTGACGATCACTGTCCCGCGGAAGGCGTCAAGGAACAGGACGTTACTCCCTTCACCCAGTATCAGTACCGGCTGATGCAACGCATTGGCAGATTGCCAGGCGCTAAGTAGTTGTTGTTCATTTTCGGCGCAAACAATCTCATTGGCATTTTGATCGATGCCAAAGGTATTCCAGGATTTAAGGGAGTGATTCATAGAGGCTTTCCTGATGCAAAATCGCGGTTAGTTTACCGCATATGCCGCAGTATGGCTTGTATTATGGCGGGATGACGTTATTCGATAAAATGATCCGACCGATGACGGATGCAAAAAAGCCCATCCGTCAGGATGGGCTCTTCACTTGTTTGATGCCTGGCAGTTCCCTACTCTCGCATGGGGAGACCCCACACTACCATCGGCGCTACGGCGTTTCACTTCTGAGTTCGGCATGGGGTCAGGTGGGACCACCGCGCTAAAGCCGCCAGGCAAATTCTGTTTATTAACCCGCCTTTCGCCGGTTAATCTAATCTGTAATCACGCTGAAAATTTTCTCTCAATCCGCCAAAACAGCTTCGGCGTTGTAAGGTTAAGCCTCACGGTTCATTAGTACCGGTTAGCTCAACGCATCGCTGCGCTTACACACCCGGCCTATCAACGTCGTCGTCTTCAACGTTCCTTCAGGACCCTTAAAGGGTCAGGGAGAACTCATCTCGGGGCAAGTTTCGTGCTTAGATGCTTTCAGCACTTATCTCTTCCGCATTTAGCTACCGGGCAGTGCCATTGGCATGACAACCCGAACACCAGTGATGCGTCCACTCCGGTCCTCTCGTACTAGGAGCAGCCCCCCTCAATTCTCCAGCGCCCACGGCAGATAGGGACCGAACTGTCTCACGACGTTCTAAACCCAGCTCGCGTACCACTTTAAATGGCGAACAGCCATACCCTTGGGACCTACTTCAGCCCCAGGATGTGATGAGCCGACATCGAGGTGCCAAACACCGCCGTCGATATGAACTCTTGGGCGGTATCAGCCTGTTATCCCCGGAGTACCTTTTATCCGTTGAGCGATGGCCCTTCCATTCAGAACCACCGGATCACTAAGACCTGCTTTCGCACCTGCTCGCGCCGTCACGCTCGCAGTCAAGCTAGCTTATGCCTTTGCACTAACCTCCTGATGTCCGACCAGGATTAGCTAACCTTCGTGCTCCTCCGTTACTCTTTAGGAGGAGACCGCCCCAGTCAAACTACCCACCAGACACTGTCCGCAACCCGGATTACGGGCCCACGTTAGAACACCAGCCATTAAAGGGTGGTATTTCAAGGATGGCTCCACACGAACTGGCGTCCGCGCTTCAAAGCCTCCCACCTATCCTACACATCAAGGACCAGTGTTCAGTGTCAAGCTATAGTAAAGGTTCACGGGGTCTTTCCGTCTTGCCGCGGGTACACTGCATCTTCACAGCGAGTTCAATTTCACTGAGTCTCGGGTGGAGACAGCCTGGCCATCATTACGCCATTCGTGCAGGTCGGAACTTACCCGACAAGGAATTTCGCTACCTTAGGACCGTTATAGTTACGGCCGCCGTTTACCGGGGCTTCGATCAAGAGCTTCTCCTTACGGATAACCCCATCAATTAACCTTCCGGCACCGGGCAGGCGTCACACCGTATACGTCCACTTTCGTGTTTGCACAGTGCTGTGTTTTTAATAAACAGTTGCAGCCAGCTGGTATCTTCGACTGATTTCAGCTCCACGAGTAAATCGCTTCACCTACATATCAGCGTGCCTTCTCCCGAAGTTACGGCACCATTTTGCCTAGTTCCTTCACCCGAGTTCTCTCAAGCGCCTTGGTATTCTCTACCTGACCACCTGTGTCGGTTTGGGGTACGATCTGATGTTACCTGATGCTTAGAGGCTTTTCCTGGAAGCAGGGCATTTGTCACTTCAGCACCGTAGTGCCTCGTCATCACGCCTCAGTGTTAAAGTGAACCGGATTTACCTGGAACACACACCTACACGCTTAAACCGGGACAACCGTCGCCCGGCCAACATAGCCTTCTCCGTCCCCCCTTCGCAGTAACACCTGGTACAGGAATATTAACCTGTTTCCCATCGACTACGCCTTTCGGCCTCGCCTTAGGGGTCGACTCACCCTGCCCCGATTAACGTTGGACAGGAACCCTTGGTCTTCCGGCGAGCGGGCTTTTCACCCGCTTTATCGTTACTTATGTCAGCATTCGCACTTCTGATACCTCCAGCATGCCTCACAGCACACCTTCACAGGCTTACAGAACGCTCCCCTACCCAACAACACTTAGTGTCGCTGCCGCAGCTTCGGTGCATGGTTTAGCCCCGTTACATCTTCCGCGCAGGCCGACTCGACCAGTGAGCTATTACGCTTTCTTTAAATGATGGCTGCTTCTAAGCCAACATCCTGGCTGTCTGAGCCTTCCCACATCGTTTCCCACTTAACCATGACTTTGGGACCTTAGCTGGCGGTCTGGGTTGTTTCCCTCTTCACGACGGACGTTAGCACCCGCCGTGTGTCTCCCGTGATAACATTCTCCGGTATTCGCAGTTTGCATCGGGTTGGTAAGCCGGGATGGCCCCCTAGCCGAAACAGTGCTCTACCCCCGGAGATGAATTCACGAGGCGCTACCTAAATAGCTTTCGGGGAGAACCAGCTATCTCCCGGTTTGATTGGCCTTTCACCCCCAGCCACAAGTCATCCGCTAATTTTTCAACATTAGTCGGTTCGGTCCTCCAGTTAGTGTTACCCAACCTTCAACCTGCCCATGGCTAGATCACCGGGTTTCGGGTCTATACCCTGCAACTTAACGCCCAGTTAAGACTCGGTTTCCCTTCGGCTCCCCTATTCGGTTAACCTTGCTACAGAATATAAGTCGCTGACCCATTATACAAAAGGTACGCAGTCACCCCATTAAAGAGGCTCCCACTGCTTGTACGTACACGGTTTCAGGTTCTTTTTCACTCCCCTCGCCGGGGTTCTTTTCGCCTTTCCCTCACGGTACTGGTTCACTATCGGTCAGTCAGGAGTATTTAGCCTTGGAGGATGGTCCCCCCATATTCAGACAGGATACCACGTGTCCCGCCCTACTCATCGAGCTCACAGCACATGCAATTTTGTGTACGGGGCTGTCACCCTGTATCGCCGGCCTTTCCAGACCGTTCCACTACCACACATGCTGATTCAGGCTCTGGGCTGCTCCCCGTTCGCTCGCCGCTACTGGGGGAATCTCGGTTGATTTCTTTTCCTCGGGGTACTTAGATGTTTCAGTTCCCCCGGTTCGCCTCGTTAACCTATGGATTCAGTTAACGATAGTGCAACGAATTGCACTGGGTTTCCCCATTCGGACATCGCCGGTTATAACGGTTCATATCACCTTACCGACGCTTTTCGCAGATTAGCACGTCCTTCATCGCCTCTGACTGCCAGGGCATCCACCGTGTACGCTTAGTCGCTTAACCTCACAACCCGAAGATGTTTC
>NZ_LIFT01000037.1:0-6147 GCF_001297795.1 Citrobacter sp. CtB7.12
CATCAGCTTGTTAAGAGCACTCCTGATTTTAAAAACTTCACTGATCAGGATTTGGCTGAATCCAGCGACTTATATGCTGCTGGCGCATTTGCCATCAGTAGTGCGCTCACCCTGATTGGCAATCTGGCGCTAGACGCAACTAATGCAGAAGATTATGCAGATGAAGATGCCCGGCGTGACCTGGTTCTTGTAAGCCATGTATTGCGTCACCTCCCAAGAATGGCCCAAGCGCTTAATCAGAGTAGTGATTCTGCGGATTATGTACGTACCCAGCGTAACAAAGGAGGCAAGGCATGATCAGCAACGTCAAATTTAACGAACTGACTAGTCGCGTTGATGTGCTGGTGGAGAAGGTCTTGCACCTTGAGGCGCAGATCAAATCACTTACTGATAGCCAGGGAGGAGAGATCCCCCCCGGTATGACCCCGGTAACTACGCTGGCGGCGCAGTTCGGTATTTCCACCAAGAAGGCCGAAGAACTGGCGAAAAATACGGGGGTAATGCTGGTGCGGATGAAATCGGGCGGATTCATTGCACCCGATGAGAAATTCAGGGAGGCGGCGCGACTGGTACTTCGGGCGGCAAAACGTAAATACGGATCGGCGTACTGGTATCACCCGCTGATTGGCAAGTTCCAGATGAGCGGAGGTATCCCTAAATGACAGACACAATAGTCAAACCAGAAGAGATATCTGATGCTCTGTTTTCCTGCGTCTATTCCTGGGTAAATGGTCATGCTATTGATAAAAAAGGTGCGGATGCCGCTGTAGCGCGTCACCGTGACAAGTCTTCACCATATGGGGTTCTGGCACGGCGAATGCGTGAATTCGTAGCCGGCAATGGACCAACTTATGAGGCGTTGTGTGACCAGGGACTGATATTAACTGATAACGGGAAACAGAAAGAAAACCGCACTGCGCTGGTGGCAGAGATTATCGGCGAAGAAGTAAAGCACCTTCTCTGTGACACTGACCGGATTAATCGTGTTTTCCCTCAGCCAAAAACAGCGAAGAAAAAGCGCGTTACTGATGCCGCCACATCCTCGCTCAGTCAGATGGGACCAAGCCAGCGTGGGGAAGTGTTGCTTGACCACTACAACGGGCTTCTGGCACTGCATCAGGAATCTGACACGGTACACCATTACAACGGTATTACCTGGACGCCTGTAACTGATAAAGCGCTTACGCGCCAGATGGCGGCTATTTTTATCGAGGCTGATGCACCGTATTCAATGACGGCCATGAAGAATGCTGTTGATACCATGAAACTAAGTTTGCCGTCGATGGGGGTAACGGCACGGCACCTGATTGGTTTCAGTAATGGTGTATTTGATATCCGGGCGGGCGAATTTCGGGAGCACAGAAAAACAGACTGGTTGGTAATCGCCAGTGAGCTACCGTTCAGCCCACCAGCGGAGGGTGAGACGCTGGCCAGCCACGCGCCGAACTTCTGGAAATGGCTACGTCGTTCTGTGGCCAACAATGACCGCAAAACAGATCGGGTGCTGGCGGCGCTGTTTATGGTGCTGGCGAACCGTTACGACTGGCAACTGTTTCTGGAGGTAACGGGGCCGGGCGGTAGCGGTAAGAGCGTTATGGCGGAAATTTGCACCATGCTTGCGGGCAGGGCTAACACTGTATCAGCCAGCATGAAAGCGCTTGAGGATTCAAGGGATCGTGCGCTGGTGGTCGGTTACTCACTGATCATCATGCCGGATATGACCCGCTACGCTGGTGATGGTGCCGGGATTAAGGCCATTACAGGCGGCGATAAGGTATCTATCGATCCTAAGCATAAAGCGCCATATTCGACCCGTATTCCGGCTGTGGTACTGGCGGTCAACAATAACGCTATGACATTCAGCGACCGCAGCGGAGGGATTTCGCGACGCCGCGTAATATTCAACTTCTCGGAAGTCGTGCCGGAAAGCGAACGGGATTCGATGCTGTCCGAGAAAATCGAAGGAGAACTGGCGGTGGTGATTCGCCACCTGCTAACACGCTTTGCAGACCAGGATGAAGCCAGACGGCTATTGCACGAGCAGCAGAAATCCGAAGAGGCACTGGCTATCAAGCGTGAGGGAGATTCGCTGGTGGACTTCTGCGGTTACCTGCTGGCGTCTGTGGCATGTGATGGGATGTTTATCGGTAATGCTGAGATAGTACCTTTCAGCCCACGCAAGTATCTCTATCACGCTTATCTGGCTTACATGCGGGCCAATGGTCTTAGCAAGCCAGTATCGCTAATGCGGTTCGGTACTGATATGCCTGGCGCAATGTCTGAGTATGGGAAGAAGTACGAAAAGCGGAAGACCAAGCACGGTATCAGGTCAAACGTTACGCTACACGATGACTCAGACGACTGGATGCCATCCTGTTCCGGTACTTCTGAAAATAGCGTGGTAGAGTAAAGTTATAGAATAAGTGTTCACCAGTATTCACCATGCTAAAAAATCTATCTATAACATGGTGTTAAGGGGTGAACACTTATTTTTAAAGTATTCACCAAGTATTCACCTGTTCACCTTTTGAATGTTTTCTGTCCTAAAGGGTGAATGGTTGGGTGAACACCTGTGAACACTTATAACTTTTGTGTTCACCACTTAACATTATGAAATTAAATATAAAAAACATAAAGGTGAACAGGTGAACACTTAAACGTATATTTTTAATTTTTATAAATACGGCTGGTACTATGAGAGCCACCAACAAGATAGAGTGAAAAGCGATATGGACATAATTGAAACTATACTTTCCTGGTTTAGCGAAATGGCAGATGCTTTCCGTGATTCATCGGCTTATCTCACATGGGCTTTTTTTTCAGTGATAGCTGTTTATATGACCTGGATTACCCTTGATGTACAGCGAGAGAAACACCTGTCAAAAGGTCCTGTCAGAGCGCTGGCGTGGGGAATTTCTATCCTTTTCTTAGTTATATATGCAATCAATATAGTTGCTATTGCAAACTTATTTACTAAACCACTTGGGGAAGCAGGGGCATCAATGCTCATAATGGCGATCACATTGATGTTAGTCATCAACGTCTACCCTGTTCTTTCTGGCGTAGTGGCTGGAATGAAACAAAAAAAAGAGAACGAATAATTGTCCATCGTTAACGGGTGTGCCTGCCGGGAACTGTCATTGAACATGTTCGCATATATCCGGTCGCTGGTGGAAATACAGGCTTTATGATCCAATTAGTCGGCGTGGATGATTGAGGAATTTATATGGTGGCGTTGTAAAAAAAGCGGGCCACACCCAGCCCGCTTTTTGACTAACACGAAGAACATAAACGAAACTGTTATCTTTGGAGGAAATAACGAAGTAACAATAACAGAACGTTAGCTGTTGTATATCTGCGTCATCGAACTTTATACACTATTGCACATTATTGCACTCATCTGATTCTGCTTTCACAGTGATAACATTATTGCTGTGACAATTCCTGTATTTTTAATTTTGAGGTAAATCTATGCCAGATTTATATTCACCAGCAACGCTTGTCCGGGTTGTAAGTGCTGAGGATATCCAGAAGCAGCTTAAAACCCTTTTCACAGATTTATTCTTTACCCGCGCGGTAACGTTCGAAACACGCGATATCATCCTGGACACTATCGACGACCCAAATATTCCGATCGCAGCGTTTTGTTCACCTATGGTTGGTAGTAAGGTGGCGCGTGATGAGGGCTATGAATCAAAATCCATCCGTCCGGGTTACATGAAGCCCAAGAGTAGTATTGACCCAAATAAACTGGCCGTTCGCCCGGCTGGTGTCACACCAGAACAATACAGCACGCTCGACACCCGCAATATCAAGATTAAGCAGGCCATTCTTAAACAGTCGATTGCTATCCGGGCGCGTATTGAATGGCTTGCGGTTCAGGCTGTCACTACCGGGAAAAATATCATTGAAGGGGAAGGTATTGAGCGCTACGAACTGGACTGGAATATCAAAACCCAGAACATGATCATTCAGTCTGGTGGTGCAGCCTGGTCAGGTAAAGACAAGGCAACATTTGACCCAAATGACGATATTGAAGCCTATTCAGAACTGAGTGAAGGGGTAACAAATATCATCATCATGGGTGGAAACGTCTGGAAGAAATATCGCTCATTCAAAGCGATTAAGGATGTGCTCGATACTCGTCGCGGATCAAATGCTCAACTGGAAACGGCACTTAAAGACCTGGGTGATTCAGTGAGCTTTAAGGGATATATGGGAGACGTTGCAATCGTGGTTTATAGCGGTCGCTATACCGATGAAGACGGCACCGAAAAATATTTTCTCGATCCTGATTTGATGGTGCTTGGAAATACGGCCCTGCAGGGGATTGTGGCTTATGGTGGGATTCAGGACCCTGAACTTATCCGTATGGGGATCACCAAAGCAGAACTCGCGCCTAAAAATTACATCGTGCCTGGCGATCCGGCTATTGAATACGTCCAGACCCATTCCGCGCCGCAACCTATTCCGGCTCGTATTAACCGCTTTGTCACCGTTCGAGTGGCTTAAGGAGCATTCATGACTACGCATTACACTGAGCTGGTGGCTGGTACCGAGGCGCTGGTGTCTACTCTGGGGATATTTGTTGGTGGTAAGGGGGTTATCCCGGCGCTTACGCCGCTGATGCAGGATAACACCACTGGCGCTCTTGTTGTCTGGGATGGCGTGAACGCAGGACAGGCGGTGTATGTGTCGTGCTTTGCCGTTGATACCGCCAGTCAGACACAGGCGCAGGTCTATAAAGCGGGCGTGATGAATGTTGACGTGCTCAACTGGCCTGAGGCTGTGACGACCCTCTCTGCTAAGGTTGCCGCCTTTGTTGGCTCTGGTATTTCTGTTCAACCGCTGGCACTGGTGTAAGGGGATTACAATGAAAGAAAACAGCCTGATGGCAACTGCCGATGCCCTCTATCCGGATTCTGTTGTGCGCGAGCTACAAGAACTGGCAGACAAGATGAACGTAAGTGAGCGCCTGGTTGATATGAATCAGGTGATTGAACTGACCACACTAAGCCGCAGAACGTTACTGAACCTCGAGGCTCGTGGTGAATTTCCGGCGCGTGTACAGGTCACTGAGGGTCGCAAGGCCTGGTATCTGAGTGAAGTGATTGAGTGGATTAACAACATTCCCCGTTGCTCTGAGACATGCCAGATCCCTGTACCAGTCAAACCAGAAGCTTCGCTATGCCTCAAGACTGAACGAGTTCGCCGCCAGGTCCGTGATGGGAAAAGCAAGCTGGTAGGCTGATCGGACAGGCTCGATTGACCCGGTAATTGGGCGCGGGTCCTTTCGGGAGATCCGGCTTACTACGGGGCGGCGACCTCGCAGAATAGCGCTATTTATGAGATTTTCTGAGATGCTGGTGGTGGTGTTGTTGTTCGTTGTATCAGTATGATTTAGATGGTTTTTATTACTTCAATACACCCACCTGAGCATTAAAAAAACGGTATAAAGGTGGAAAATGGCTCAGCATCTACTGAATAAGAAGAACATGGCAAAAAGCTGTAAGGTCGGTGTGACAGCTTTCGACAAATGGGGCATCGAACCGATACAGCGTATCGGGCGTGAGGCATTTTATGATGTTGCCAGCGTGGTGAGTAACAGGGTTGAAAATGAGCTGAGTAAAATTATGGATCAGGGCGGCGACATTGATGACGCTGAACTGTTAAAGGCCCGGATTCGCCTGACGAACGCCCAGGCAGATGCGCAGGAGTTGAAGAATGCCCGTGAAACAGGCGAGGTTATTGATACTGCATTTGCCACTTATGTCCTTGCGAAACTTGCCGCAGAAATCGGTTCAATCATGGATAGTCTTCCTCTGACAATAAACCGTAAATTTCCGGACATGGAGACTCGCTACTCCAATGCTATCAAAGTTGAGGTAAACAGGGCGGTAAGCCGTGCTTCAACTGTTGCTGACCTTATTCCTGAAATGGCTGAGCGGTACATTGAAGAAAATCAGAAGGGCTGAATACTATGAATCCATGTGCAGAAGTCATGACAACTATCAAACTGAGTGGATCTTTAGCTTCTTTATTCGGCAGAGAACATCAGCGCCTTATCGGTCCGACGCGTGAAGCATTCAGAGCATTATCAGCCACTATTCCGGGATTTGAGAAATTCATGAACACCAGCAAGGCGCG
>NZ_LIFT01000038.1:0-6037 GCF_001297795.1 Citrobacter sp. CtB7.12
CGCGCCTTGCTGGTGTTCATGAATTTCTCAAATCCCGGAATAGTGGCTGATAATGCTCTGAATGCTTCACGCGTCGGACCGATAAGGCGCTGATGTTCTCTGCCGAATAAAGAAGCTAAAGATCCACTCAGTTTGATAGTTGTCATGACTTCTGCACATGGATTCATAGTATTCAGCCCTTCTGATTTTCTTCAATGTACCGCTCAGCCATTTCAGGAATAAGGTCAGCAACAGTTGAAGCACGGCTTACCGCCCTGTTTACCTCAACTTTGATAGCATTGGAGTAGCGAGTCTCCATGTCCGGAAATTTACGGTTTATTGTCAGAGGAAGACTATCCATGATTGAACCGATTTCTGCGGCAAGTTTCGCAAGGACATAAGTGGCAAATGCAGTATCAATAACCTCGCCTGTTTCACGGGCATTCTTCAACTCCTGCGCATCTGCCTGGGCGTTCGTCAGGCGAATCCGGGCCTTTAACAGTTCAGCGTCATCAATGTCGCCGCCCTGATCCATAATTTTACTCAGCTCATTTTCAACCCTGTTACTCACCACGCTGGCAACATCATAAAATGCCTCACGCCCGATACGCTGTATCGGTTCGATGCCCCATTTGTCGAAAGCTGTCACACCGACCTTACAGCTTTTTGCCATGTTCTTCTTATTCAGTAGATGCTGAGCCATTTTCCACCTTTATACCGTTTTTTTAATGCTCAGGTGGGTGTATTGAAGTAATAAAAACCATCTAAATCATACTGATACAACGAACAACAACACCACCACCAGCATCTCAGAAAATCTCATAAATAGCGCTATTCTGCGAGGTCGCCGCCCCGTAGTAAGCCGGATCTCCCGAAAGGACCCGCGCCCAATTACCGGGTCAATCGAGCCTGTCCGATCAGCCTACCAGCTTGCTTTTCCCATCACGGACCTGGCGGCGAACTCGTTCAGTCTTGAGGCATAGCGAAGCTTCTGGTTTGACTGGTACAGGGATCTGGCATGTCTCAGAGCAACGGGGAATGTTGTTAATCCACTCAATCACTTCACTCAGATACCAGGCCTTGCGACCCTCAGTGACCTGTACACGCGCCGGAAATTCACCACGAGCCTCGAGGTTCAGTAACGTTCTGCGGCTTAGTGTGGTCAGTTCAATCACCTGATTCATATCAACCAGGCGCTCACTTACGTTCATCTTGTCTGCCAGTTCTTGTAGCTCGCGCACAACAGAATCCGGATAGAGGGCATCGGCAGTTGCCATCAGGCTGTTTTCTTTCATTGTAATCCCCTTACACCAGTGCCAGCGGTTGAACAGAAATACCAGAGCCAACAAAGGCGGCAACCTTAGCAGAGAGGGTCGTCACAGCCTCAGGCCAGTTGAGCACGTCAACATTCATCACGCCCGCTTTATAGACCTGCGCCTGTGTCTGACTGGCGGTATCAACGGCAAAGCACGACACATACACCGCCTGTCCTGCGTTCACGCCATCCCAGACAACAAGAGCGCCAGTGGTGTTATCCTGCATCAGCGGCGTAAGCGCCGGGATAACCCCCTTACCACCAACAAATATCCCCAGAGTAGACACCAGCGCCTCGGTACCAGCCACCAGCTCAGTGTAATGCGTAGTCATGAATGCTCCTTAAGCCACTCGAACGGTGACAAAGCGGTTAATACGAGCCGGAATAGGTTGCGGCGCGGAATGGGTCTGGACGTATTCAATAGCCGGATCGCCAGGCACGATGTAATTTTTAGGCGCGAGTTCTGCTTTGGTGATCCCCATACGGATAAGTTCAGGGTCCTGAATCCCACCATAAGCCACAATCCCCTGCAGGGCCGTATTTCCAAGCACCATCAAATCAGGATCGAGAAAATATTTTTCGGTGCCGTCTTCATCGGTATAGCGACCGCTATAAACCACGATTGCAACGTCTCCCATATATCCCTTAAAGCTCACTGAATCACCCAGGTCTTTAAGTGCCGTTTCCAGTTGAGCATTTGATCCGCGACGAGTATCGAGCACATCCTTAATCGCTTTGAATGAGCGATATTTCTTCCAGACGTTTCCACCCATGATGATGATATTTGTTACCCCTTCACTCAGTTCTGAATAGGCTTCAATATCGTCATTTGGGTCAAATGTTGCCTTGTCTTTACCTGACCAGGCTGCACCACCAGACTGAATGATCATGTTCTGGGTTTTGATATTCCAGTCCAGTTCGTAGCGCTCAATACCTTCCCCTTCAATGATATTTTTCCCGGTAGTGACAGCCTGAACCGCAAGCCATTCAATACGCGCCCGGATAGCAATCGACTGTTTAAGAATGGCCTGCTTAATCTTGATATTGCGGGTGTCGAGCGTGCTGTATTGTTCTGGTGTGACACCAGCCGGGCGAACGGCCAGTTTATTTGGGTCAATACTACTCTTGGGCTTCATGTAACCCGGACGGATGGATTTTGATTCATAGCCCTCATCACGCGCCACCTTACTACCAACCATAGGTGAACAAAACGCTGCGATCGGAATATTTGGGTCGTCGATAGTGTCCAGGATGATATCGCGTGTTTCGAACGTTACCGCGCGGGTAAAGAATAAATCTGTGAAAAGGGTTTTAAGCTGCTTCTGGATATCCTCAGCACTTACAACCCGGACAAGCGCTGCTGGTGAATATAAATCAGGCATAGATTTACCTCAAAATGAAAAATACAGGAATTGTCACAGCAATAATGTTATCACTGTGAATGCAGAATCAGATGAGTGCAATAATGTGCAATAGTGTATAAAGTTCGATAACGCAGATATACAACAGCTAACGTTCTGCTATTGTTACTTCGTTATTTCCTCCAAAGATAACAGTTTCGTTTATGTTCTTCGTGTTAGTCAAAAAGCGGGCTGGGTGTGGCCCGCTTTTTTCTCATCGTTCCTGGCCATCAAGGGCTGCTTAAATCCCAGTCGTACCGTAATGCCCAAATTGATTCTCACAAGCAGCCATAAATGTACATCTGTCCCCCAGATATTGATGTAGTTGTTTCAGAATCATGTCATCGCTACCATTCCAGCCTTTCTGTAACCCCAGTTTCGTTTCAACCATGCTTAATGCTATCAAGCATGAGTTATTAAAACGCCTTGATATATCATTCAGACCAGGAAATGATACAGTAACTTTCTCATCTAAATAAAAACCATTGATAAACTTGGCATCTTCCCTGATAAATTCTAAAATTAAATCATCGAAAGAACAGCCCTTAGGCAAACTCAGCATTTTCAAACCAGTACTATTATTCGACCATGGTAAATAAATAGCTTCAAGTGTGACTGGCTTATCGCTTCCAAAAAGACAAATAAACATTAACTTATACAATGAAGAGATATTTATTTTTTTTGGCAAAGATTTACCACCCAAAAATAGTGCCAAAACAATTTTTTCACGGTCATAACATGAATAATAAGATGAATGCCAGTAACGAGAAGCCATGCTTTTAAGCATATGCTCTTTTTGAAAATTTAGAAACATATCAAATATGAATGCAGCAATTATTGAAAACGCCATATTTTCAATAAATTTATACTCATTAGAATCAGTGAAAATGATGAATGATAAAGATAAAACAACCAATGAAAACAATATACGCCGAAATTTTCCCCCACTGTATAAAAAACGACTATATATCACCAAAGCATGCTTTATTTTTCTAAATTTACGAGGGAAATATAAATGGCTAAGTCTTCTGTGATCCGTGAAAAACCACCCAGCAACTGTACTCATCAGAAGTAAAATCACAGTCACAATATTTCCGATAAAGGTATCCCACATTACGATTTCTCCGTTAATATCTACCCACCAATTACCCACTTTGCATGCTCCCCACCAGCTCCCCACAGGTATTTCCATAAACACCCGCTCAGACCAGTAATGACGCGGGTTTGACGACTTTTACCCACTTCGTCCCTGTATATGGGCGCTAAGTGGGGAAATATGAGGGTCATTCCCCACCTTCCCCACCAGCCCCCCACTTAATTACCCACTTCCCTTAGCGACTGCACCGACAACAAATCACCGTCCTGAATAACCAGACCGTCATCGATCAGCTTCTGTACCCAGCGCGTGAAATGCTTGGTGTTAATTCCCAGCGCTTTCAGGTCATCCCGGATGACTGCCCGGTTACAGGGTTCATTGCGTGCAGTACGGCTTCGTATAGCCTGCCACAGCGCCATATGGTTATCACTGAGCTTTTCCACACCCATCAGTTCCGGATCAATTTCCCGGGCGTCTCTGGCCACATCCCGAACCACCAGCGAACAAATTATGTCGCCGTCTTCATCGGTGTACAGTTCAGCGGTGCGCAAATCATATGCCTTGCGTTGCGGTTCTTCGGCATCCTTCATCTTGGTACAGGAAAGAATCAGTGCCTGGTTTTCCCCTTCCCGCTTAACGTTAAACTCGGCATCCAGCGCTGCGCGGAAAGAACTGGAACCGCGCGCGCCTTTGGCTTCATCCTTACCTGAGTGATGCACCACCAGCACCGTGGCACCGGTTTTCTGTTTGATAACGTCACAACCCTCGATAAACGCGCCCATATCACGGGCATCGTTTTCATCGTTACCACCAAAGCAACGGGCCAGCGTATCGATCACCACCAGTCGGACTGGCATACCACATTCCGCAGTGATCTGCTTGGCGGCAAGAATCACTTCTGACACCTCGGACTCGCGCACCGGGAACACAGGGCGATTCACCAGCCAGAGACTGTCCACGCTCTGGCCGTGCATCTGTTCCCATGCTTTGATCCGGCGTGGTACGCCTACGCCACCCTCACCCACCACGTACAGCACTGCACCCTGTTCAACCTTCCGTCCAGACCAGGGAGCGCCGGCGGCAATGTGACAGGCCCACGACACCGCAAGGAAACTCTTATATGACCCGCTGGGGCCGTATATGCTGCATAGTGACTGTGCCGGAATCATATGTTTGATCACGTAGTCCTGGCGAACGTTAAAACCCTCAGAGCCGCGGGAAAGTGGAAGCCTTGAGTGCCGGTCAACGGCGGGAGCATCCGGGAAAGCCCGCTGAATCAGCTGTGTGTCTGCCAGCCAGGCGTTCATTTCGTCCTCGCCAATCTCGTCCACCAGCACCGAACGCCGGGCGATAATCATCTGTTTATGGTTGGTATCGAGATAACCGGCATCACATAGATCCTCGTAAGGCATCTCCACTATCTGTTTTAATCGCACCGCCAGCTTGCCATAGCGTGTTGTCGGGTCTTTGTGCTGGTGGATTGCCTTATCAGCATCCGTGCGGGTGTAGTGCTTACCGTGCGCCCACAGATATGAGCAGGTAAACAGCGCATCAGATACGGCTTCGACTGTCATCACTGCATCTGTCATTTCGGGATCCCTCCGCTCATCTGGAATTTACCGATCAGCGGGTGATACCAGTAGGCCGATCCGTATTTACGTTTTGCCGCCCGAAGTACCAGTCGCGCCGCCTCCCTGAATTTCTCATCGGGTGCAATGAATCCGCCCGATTTCATCCGCACCAGCATTACCCCCGTATTTTTCGCCAGTTCTTCGGCCTTCTTGGTGGAAATACCGAACTGCGCCGCCAGCGTAGTTACCGGGGTCATACCGGGGGGGATCTCTCCTCCCTGGCTATCAGTAAGTGATTTGATCTGCGCCTCAAGGTGCAAGACCTTCTCCACCAGCACATCAACGCGACTAGTCAGTTCGTTAAATTTGACGTTGCTGATCATGCCTTGCCTCCTTTGTTACGCTGGGTACGTACATAATCCGCAGAATCACTACTCTGATTAAGCGCTTGGGCCATTCTTGGGAGGTGACGCAATACATGGCTTACAAGAACCAGGTCACGCCGGGCATCTTCATCTGCATAATCTTCTGCATTAGTTGCGTCTAGCGCCAGATTGCCAATCAGGGTGAGCGCACTACTGATGGCAAATGCGCCAGCAGCATATAAGTCGCTGGATTCAGCCAAATCCTGATCAGTGAAGTTTTTAAAATCAGGAGTGCTCTTAACAAGCTGATG
>NZ_LIFT01000039.1:0-5769 GCF_001297795.1 Citrobacter sp. CtB7.12
GTGCCCGGAAAGTTCAGCGTTGGGTAAAGCGATCGCCTACGTGCTAAAACGGCGGGAGAGCCTCAGTCGGTTCCTGGAAGATGGCTCGTTGCCGCTGGACAACAATCGCTGTGAACGGGCCATCAGACCGGTGGTGATGGGACACACCAACTGGTTGTTCGCCGGTTCGGTTGCAGCAGGTGAGCGTGCAGCCAGAATCATGAGCTTGCTGGAAACCGCGAAAATGAATGGCCTTGACCCGCATGCCTGGCTGACGGACGTTCTGCATCGCCTGCCATCGTGGCATGAAGACAGGCTGCACGAGTTACTGCCGCTCCCGGAGTATCACTTCACAGAAAACTGAGTGCGGGTGCACTCCGCCCCCTCAGGTATAGCTTCAGTATGGCCTTCATCTCCATGTTCAACGGATACAATCCCTGCCTGGCTCCTGACCTAAATACGTTCTCAGTGGAACTCCGGGGTAAGTTCAGCTATCTGAAAAACTGACTCATTTACCCGTCAACGCCAGACACCGGGATAATGCAGGCACGGTCATAATCTGACGTCAATATGAGATCACCGGAAGCATACGAGTGATTAATTTTATCATCCGTTACTTCTGAACAGAAACGTTACCCCTGTTGCACCGCTGGCGCTGAAAAAACACAATATCATTACAGGAAAATCCACAGTTATTCTTTATCGTTATATTTTCAGGCTGCTCAAAATTCCCTCCAGGTATTATTTTCCATGGTACTGGAATATTTCTTGCTATCATTCTTACGGTGAAACAGAATATTCCTGAGTTTATAATCCCTCACTTACCTGACCCTGATTAGCCCGATCCTGAGCGACTCCCTTATCGCCTCACGGTGCGCATATATCAGCCCCGGCTGCCCCAGCCCCAGCTTCAGCCTCAGGCTGTTGCTGAACGAATACAGCGTCTTCATCGTGATATTCAGTACCTGACTGATTTCACGCAACGTCCATCCCCTAAGGATATAACCCAGTACCATCGTCTCACGCTCCGTGAGCTGAATGGCCGTCTTTACCGGCCTCCTTTTCCCTTCATGATGACAGGCGATTTTCTTCATCACCTCATCACACCCCAGTTTACTGATACACGCCATCCGGTAACCATAACAGTCACAGGCGCAGGACAGCAGACCCGTCAGCGTCTCTGACTCATACAGCACCGTTACCTGACTGACCTTTTTATTCCCGGCAATACACTCCGGGGACACCAGCCAGTCAAACCAGGTCCGGCTGTTACACACGGCGTCCGCCTCGTCCGGCAGAATGATATACACGGACACGGTGACATCCTCACCGGTCTGTTCACTCCAGCGGTTCATCTGCACCGGAGAGGTGAAAGAGAGGATGTCCAGGCCCTTAAATACCTGTGAAAGAATATACGTCAGTGCTGTATTACGAAAATAACATTCTGATAATGCCACAATAAATTTCTGCATAACAGTTTACCTTTACCTGCTGTCCGCCTTTTACATTATTTATTCTGTCAGCCGATATTTATATTTTCCGTCTGCGACGCATCCGTCACAGTGAAACAAAAAAAAACAAACACCGCCAGGACACTGAAACCACTCCCGACCGTCTGAATACCTCTTTTACTTACGCAGAACGAAATAAATAACACTATCTAACTGACCAGCACAGTGCCCCCACAACGGATCTGACGGGAACAACGGTTATTCCTGGTCACATCCGGTCAGCAGGACGTTCAGTCTGCTGCCGGTTCCGGAGTCACCGTCATGCCATCACCGGCAGGTGCTGTTATCGCCTCTCCCAGCCGGTATCCCTGACCCCACACGGTCCTTATAATCTGCCGGCCAAGCTTCTTCCGCAGGCGGGAGACATGCACTTCCACCACATTGCTGCCGACGGTCCGGTACAATGAACACAACCGGTCCTCAATGCTGCGCTCAGACAACACCCGGTTCCGGTTGAGCAGAAACATCTCCAGCAGCGCCATCTCCCGTCCGGTCAGTTTCACCGGCTCACCACGCAGCCACACCTCCCGGGATGCCGTGTCCAGGACAATATCCCCGTGAGTCAGGCATGACGACTGACCCGCCGCATTCCTCCGCACCAGGGCGTAAAGCCGGGCCAGCAGCTCCGGCAGCGCCACTGGCACCGTCACGCAGTCATCCGCACCGGCATTCAGTGCCGCCGTCCTTTCTCCGGCACCGCTGCCTGCAGACCCCATGGCCAGCAGGGGTACACCGGCGTTTTCCCGCCAGCGGCTCAGTGCCCGTCCAGCCGGGGATGATGCCAGCATGAGAATAACGACACAGTATGTCACTGTCCGTAATGCCGTTTCACCTTCACGGATATCCCTGACCCTGTCCACAGAGTGTCCCGCCTCCTCAAGCCACCCGGCCAGGTATACCGCATACTCACATGGCTCACTGACCAGCATGACTCTCATTACCTTCCCCGCAGCCTCTGCCGCCCGTCCGGTCATTTCCGGATAACCGGGTCGTCCGGCACTTTCTTTTTGTCCGGAGTCTCCTTTTCCGGTGTCTTCACCTCCACCTCCGGCAACTGACCGAACACCGGCGTCACTTTCGCCATCTGTGTCAGAAGCTCTCCGGTGATGTCCGACCCGCTGTCCGACCCCAGCAACAACCCGCGGGCCACCACCACCGTCCCCGGATGCGCCTGCGTCCACATCTGCACCGCACCGGTCAGGGTCTGCATCACCACCGTGTTCGCCGCCTGCTCCTCAGCCCGGTACTGCTGCGCCAGCCGCTGCTGCCCCGCCTGCAGCGTTTCCGCTGACGGATGCGTGCCATCAGGACCGTACACCGCACTGATTTTCTTCACCCCGTCTTCCAGACGCTGACGCACCTGCGCCAGGTGTTCGCGGGCTTTATCCGCCGCCGCCGACTCCCTGAACACCCGCTCCACATCCGCCACCACCACCTGTGCACCCACTGTTGCCCCCTTCATGCTGTCCGCCCGGGCCACGCCGCCCTGCACAAAAAATACCACCGCCAGCCACATCATCACGGCCGTGTACATCCTGCCTCTGTTCATCTCACGCCTCCGTCAGGCGGTGTATTCCCCCGGAATATCCGGGGGACGGGCTCACTTTTTCGTACCTTCTGTCTGTTTCGCCATCTGCTCCATCATACTGACCGCCTGTTTGCAGGCCTGTTCCTGTGCTTCTGCCGACCGGGCCATCAGTCGTTTCTTTGCCACCTCATACTGGGTTCTGACGGTGTCAAGCTGCTCCTTCATCGCCGCGTTATCTGCCGCCTCATTCGCCGCCAGTGCAAGGTAATCCTCCGTCATTTTAAAATACTTACTGCACTCCGGACCGGTCTCTGCTGCACACACCGCCACTGAACCAGACAACATCACTGCCGCCAGTACCATTTTCTTCATCATGGCTGTTCTCTCTGGTTATTTATAAGGGGCCGGGTTATCCCGGCCCCTTTCCTGCCACTGCCTTCCCCGCGCGCCCTCTGTGCGGGACTGCGCCTTACACCGCTACCACCGGTACTTCACGCCCAGTTGCACCGTGCCTGCCGAGTAGTCGCTGCCACCGGCTTCCACACCCGCCTGGAACTTCACGCTCAGCGCCGGCGTCACTTCCGCACTCAGACCCAGCTTCAGCTCAGCACGGTCAGTCGGGCCGTGTTCACGTACCGTGATGTCATCCATCCGCACCTGACGTCCGCCGTCCGCATGCCACCAGTTCACCTCCGTTGACAGGTACACCGGCACGCCCAGGTTTGACTCCGGATGGTACGTGTACCACCGTGCCCCCACCCGCGTCGTCACCGTCGTGTCGTCCATCCCGCTCACCACCGTTTTTCCTTTCTCGGTGTGCTTACCGCTGCGGTAGTCCGACCGTATCACCTGAACCTGCGGAACCAGACCGCTGCGGTTGCCTTTCTCATCCCGGCTGACATCAATGCCATATCCGGCTTCCACTGATGACGTCCAGTTATGCGCATGGTAGTTTTCCTCCGGCAGGCCACCACCGTACACCCTGTTGTCAAACTTCCCGTACATGCTCCAGATGTCCACATACGGTCCGCTCATCGGGTCGTTGCTGCCGTACCAGGTACCGTAGAGACCCGCGCTGTAACCGCGCACACTGCCCCGGGCCTGACCTTCCTTACCGTTAATGCGGTTATGGTCGTCACCCACCATCCCCATCACGCCGGCACGGAAGCTGCCGTCACCTGCCGGCACCCGCAGCACATCCGTCCCGACATGCAGCACGGTCTGGTTGTCGTGACGTTTACCACCCGCCCCGTCCATTTCTGACACTTTCCCGGTCAGGCGTGCCCAGGTGGCCCGTTCAGGCTCCCCGTTCTCCCCGGCCAGCAGGCGGGCAGGTCCCTGACGGTCAAACAGGGTGTGCACCTGCATGCCGTCCGCAAACTGCCGGTTGCCCAGGTATGCCCCGGTCTCCGGACGGTAGTGGCTCTCCCCGCCCGGTGTGACCGCCGGCGACACCAGGTACCAGTCATCCGCCACGCCACCGGTACCCCCGCGCAGCAGCCGGTAGTTATACGGCCCCATGGCAATGACGCCACCCCGGTAACCGTCAGAGGACGACGACAGGCTGAATGCCCCGGACGCCGTGGTCCCGCCGTTGCGGGTCTCCACCAGGCGTATCCCTTTCGTGGTGTTCGCCCCGCTGCCGCCGGCATGCTGCACCACCAGGTCCGTCTTACCGGAGGCCCTGCCGCCGTCAATCACCAGACGGTCCGTCGCCGAGTCATCCCCGCCCAGTACCGTATTGAGCACCAGTTTCCCGTTCTGTCCGGTGTAGTCGCCCTTCACCACCAGGCTGTTACCGGTCTTACCGCCAGCCAGGTTCACCGTGCCACTGTTGACCAGCCCGCCAGCCAGTGTGAGGGTGGAGGTTGCCGCAGACTCATGACCTTTCATGGCATTCAGCGCACTGACCGTGCCGCTGTTCACCACCTTACCACCCACGGCACCCTGACCGCCCAGCGTGCCGCCGGACGCCACCGTCACATCACCGGCACCCTGACCACCCAGAGTGGTGTCAGCCCCGGTCAGCAGAACCGTGGCACCGGAAGCGATATCCGTGGCTGCCGTCATACTGTTATTTGCACTGTCAACGGTCAGCGTGCCGCCGTTCACATTCAGCTGACCACCACCGGTCATTTCCCCTTTCACGCTGCCGCCCTGCGACACATTCAGCGTGCCGTCGTTCAGCGCCAGCGTGCCGGCACTCTCAACCTCCAGGCTGCCCACCGACTGGGTGGTTTTATTCAGGTCTGCCGTCGCATTCCCTTTCACATCCAGCTTCGCCGTCTTCCCGAGCGCATTGTCCGCATCCGTACGCAGCATGCCACCCAGCACCGTGGTGTCACCGGTGTAGTCGTTGCCGCTGTTCGACAACGACACCAGTTCACCCGCCGGCGCATTCGTCGCCAGATTACCGCTGCCCGTGATACGGGCTGACATATCCGCCGCGTTCCCTGTTGCCCCCGGGTCACCGGCCAGCGTCAGGGTCTGACCCTGCTGCAGGTCCAGCTCCTTCAGCCCGTAGTTCACATACAGACCGTCATCACTGCCGGACGCCCCCGTGGTGGTCAGACGGTAGTCATACGTCCCCTTCGCCACTACGCTCCCGTCCTGGGCAATGTCCACCTGCGTGGCCGCCGTGACGGTGTTGCCGTTCTGGTCCTTCAGCGTCAGGTTGCCGCCGCTGCCGGTCACGTTACCGGCACTGACCAGTTGCAGCCCCACGTTCGCGTCGTCCTGGGTCATCAGCGA